>NZ_AP024861.1:3026681-3329349 GCF_024346755.1 Vibrio aerogenes
CGATTAAGCGCCGGTATTGACCAATAAAAAAACCCCGGTTTAAACCGGGGTTAAGTTCGAATCAGATAAAAGCTTATCAGTGTCATTACCAGCCGGTAACTTCCCGCAAAGCCTGACCAATATTTGCCAGACTTTTGACGGTTTTGACTCCGGCAGCTTCAAGGGCAGCAAACTTCTCATCTGCAGTACCTTTTCCACCGGAGATAATGGCACCTGCATGACCCATTCGTTTTCCTGGTGGCGCAGTCACGCCAGCAATATAAGAAACAACAGGCTTGGTGACATGATCTTTGATATATGCAGCTGCTTCTTCTTCAGCTGTGCCACCAATTTCACCAATCATGACAATGGCTTCAGTCTCAGGATCTTCTTCGAATAGTTTCAGGATATCAATAAAGTTTGAACCCGGAATTGGATCGCCGCCAATACCGACACAACTTGACTGACCGAATCCTTCATCCGTTGTCTGTTTCACCGCTTCATAAGTCAAAGTACCTGAACGGGATACAATGCCGACCTTCCCTTTCTTATGAATATGTCCGGGCATAATACCAATTTTACACGCATCCGGTGTAATGACGCCCGGGCAGTTTGGACCAACCATTCTGACACCCGCTTCATCCAAACGGACTTTGACATCCAGCAAATCCAGAGTCGGAATCCCTTCAGTGATCGTCACGATCAACTCAATCCCGGCATCAATGGCTTCTAAAATCGCATCTTTACAAAATGGCGCCGGTACATAGATCACACTGGCTGTAGCGCCGGTCACTTCAACCGCTTCACGGACGGTATTAAAAACAGGCAATCCAAGGTGAGTCTGCCCACCCTTACCAGGTGATACACCGCCAACCAGCTGTGTTCCGTAATCCAGTGCCTGCTCGGAATGGAAAGTGCCCTGTCCACCGGTAAAACCCTGACAAATGACTTTTGTCTCTTTATCAATCAATATCGACATTATTTGCCCTCCGCAGCAGCAACTACTTTTTCAGCTGCTTCTGTCAACGATGTAGCTGAAATAATGTTCAGGCCACTTTCATCTAACTTTTTCGCACCTAAATCAGCATTATTTCCTTCAAGACGAACAACAACCGGGACAGAAACACCCACTTCCTCAACTGCACCAATAATTCCTTCAGCAATCAGATCGCAACGGACAATCCCACCAAAGATATTGACTAATACAGCTTTCACATTTGTATCTGATAAAATGATCTTAAATGCTTCTGTCACACGTTCTTTAGTTGCACCGCCCCCCACATCAAGGAAGTTCGCCGGGCTTCCTCCATGAAGATTGACTATATCCATGGTTCCCATGGCCAGTCCGGCACCATTGACCATACAGCCAATACTGCCATCCAGTGCAACATAATTGAGTTCCCACTGAGCAGCATGCGCTTCTCTTTCATCTTCTTGAGAAAGATCATGCATTTCTCTGAGCTTGGGCTGACGGTAAAGTGCATTGGAATCGATATTAATTTTTCCATCAAGACAAAGCAGTTGATTATCACCGGTAATGACCAGAGGATTAATTTCCAGTAGTGCTAAATCGTACTGAGTAAACATCTCACCCAGACCCATAAAAATTTTAACAAACTGTTTTATCTGGTCGCCTTTCAGGCCCAGTTTAAAAGCCAGCTCACGCCCTTGATAAGGCTGAGGACCAACCAGTGGATCAATCGCAGCTTTATGAATCAGGTCCGGCGTTTCTTCAGCCACTTTCTCAATTTCAACCCCGCCTTCTGTCGAAGCCATGAAGACAACTCTCCGGGTCGAACGATCAACAACAGCGCCCAGGTAAAGCTCACTGGCAATATCTGACGCAGCTTCAACCAACACTTTAGAGACAGGCTGACCATTTGCATCTGTCTGGTAAGTCACTAAATGCTTTCCAAGCCATTTTTGAGCAAAATCACGAATTCCATCTTTGGTATCATGTAATTCAACTCCACCAGCTTTACCACGTCCACCTGCGTGAACCTGACATTTAACGACCCATTTACTTCCACCGATCTTTCCTGCTGCTTCAGCCGCTTCCTGCGGTGTACCACACGCATAACCATCAGGAATGGGCAAACCGTACTCAGCAAAAAGCTGTTTGGCTTGATATTCATGCAAATTCATTGTGCTATTCCATCTTTATATTTGTATTCAGTTAATTTTAGCATTGTTTCATACTAACTAACATTTGTAGGGCACCAGTCTCATATAGAAGAGAGACATTTTATACCGACAATCTGTTAAGAATGATGATACCGGAGTTGAGCGATTCCGGTTTTAACATTTGCAGGCTGCCAGCAGCCTGCAAGTATCAAAATCAAACATCCAGTAACAGACGGGTCGGATCTTCAAGAAGCTCCTTAATTGTCACTAAGAAACCAACAGATTCGCGTCCGTCAATTAAACGGTGATCATAGGAAAGCGCCAGATACATCATCGGCAAAATCTCTACTTTTCCATCAACGGCCATAGGACGGTCCTGAATTTTATGCATACCCAAAATGGCTGCCTGAGGCGGATTGATAATCGGCGTAGACATCAGAGAACCAAAAACCCCGCCATTCGTGATAGTGAAGTTCCCGCCAGTCAGTTCTTCAACTGTCAGTTTACCTTCCTGGCCTTTTCCGGCGAGTTCTTTAATACCTTTTTCTATTTCAGCAACACTGAGCATGTCACAATCTTTCAGTACCGGTGTTACCAAACCCCGAGGTGTCGACACAGCAATACTGATATCAAAGAAGTTATGATAAACAATATCCTCGCCATCAATGGAAGCATTCACTTCAGGATATCGTTTTAGCGCCTCAGTGACAGCTTTCACATAAAACGACATAAAACCAAGCCGGACACCATGCTTTTTCTCAAACAAATCTTTGTATTGCTTACGAAGTTCCATGATTGGTTTCATGTTCACTTCATTGAAGGTCGTCAGCATTGCCGTGCTGTTTTTAGCTTCCAGCAAACGCTCAGCAACCCGCTTACGCAGACGAGTCATCGGGACTCGTTTCTGACTACGCTGATTGGCAGAAACTGCAATATCATCATCCTGTGATTCAGCGCTCTGCTTCGGTGTCGTTGTCTTGGCAGAAGCCAGATAAGACTCAACATCTTCTCTGGTGATCCGGCCTCCGACTCCTGTCCCCTGAACCTGCTCACTGGTTAAGCTATGCTCGGCAAGCAAGCGACGAACCGCCGGGCTCAACGCATCATTATTTTCTTCATTTAAAGCTGCTTTATGCCTTTTATCCGGAGAAGGCTGAGAAACATCTGTCGTATCTTTGGTCGGCTCTCCGGCAACAGCACCAGGTTTTAAGCGGGCAAGTAACTGTTTTGAAAGGACGGTCGCACCTTCTTCTTCAAGAATCGCTTCCAGCACACCAGATTCAGGTGCAGGAACTTCCAGTACAACTTTATCCGTTTCAATATCAACAAGAATTTCATCCCGCTCAACTGAATCGCCAGGTGATTTATGCCATGTAGCAACCGTTGCATCTGCGACAGATTCAGGTAAATCCGGAACCAGAATTTCAATTGTCATATTTCTTTTCCTTTTACTTCTAGTTCTTAATCTAGTTTCAGAGCGTCTTCAACCAACGCCTTTTGCTGTTTCAAGTGGACCGACATGTAACCAACAGCCGGAGAGGCAGATGCAGGACGACCTGCATAACGCAATGATGCATCATCAGGAATCGCTGCACGGAAGTTATGCTGACTGCAGTACCATGCCCCCTGATTCTGTGACTCTTCCTGACACCAGACAAAGTCTTTCGCGTTTTCATACTCAGCAATGGCTGATCGCACATCTTCCAGAGGGAATGGATACAGCTGTTCAATGCGGACAATCGCCACATCCTTCTGCTCGTTATTTCGTCGCTGCTCCAGCAAATCGTAATAGACCTTACCAGAACAGAAAACGACACGTTTGACCTGCTTCGGATCCATCTCATCAACTTCCGGAATCGCAGGCATAAAAGTGCCTTCAGACAGTTCTTCCAGAGATGAAACACACAGCGGATGTCTCAGCAATGACTTGGGTGACATCACGATTAACGGACGGCGCATCGGACGGATAACCTGACGACGCAGCATATGGTAAACCTGAGCAGGTGTTGATGGAACAACCACCTGCATATTCTGCTCGGCACAAAGCTGCAGATATCGCTCAAGTCTGGCAGATGAGTGCTCTGGTCCCTGTCCTTCATATCCATGTGGCAATAACATGGTTAAACCACATAAACGTGCCCACTTCTGTTCTCCGGATGAGATAAATTGATCAATCACAACCTGAGCACCATTGGCAAAATCGCCAAACTGAGCTTCCCAGACCGTCAGTCCACTGGGTTCTGCTGTCGCATATCCATATTCAAAAGCCAGTACGGCTTCTTCAGATAATACCGAATCAATGACCTGAAAGGGACCCTGATTAGTGTGCAGATTTTTCAGTGGAATATAAGTGCTGGCATCATCCTGATTATGAAGCACAGAGTGCCGGTGGAAAAATGTTCCCCGGCCAGAGTCCTGTCCGGAAATACGGATACGGTTACCATCATCGACAAGTGTCGCATAAGCCAGAATTTCCGCCATCCCCCAATCGAGCAGCTTTTCACCTTTGATCATCGCTTGTCGATCGGTATAAATTTTCTGGACCCGGCTTTGCAGCTTATGACTTTCAGGGTACATACAAACCCGCTTACCGATATCCTTCAGACGGTCTGTATCAAATTCATTCTTCCACGCTTCATCCCAGTCATGAGAGAGGTAAGGTGACCAGTCAACTGAATGCATCGCCATCGGGCGCCATTCTTTCACCACCACTTCACCGTGATCAAGGGCATCGCGATATTCATTGATCACCTGAGTTACCGTACCGTTATCGACACTTCCCCTCTCAGTCAGTGCATCCGCATAAATCTTTCTTGGCGTTGGGTGCTTCTTGATTTTCTGATACATCAAAGGCTGAGTTGCATTGGGCTCATCGGCTTCGTTATGTCCGTGACGCCGGTAACATACCAGATCAATCACAACATCCTGTTTGAATGTATTACGATAATCAAGGGCAATACGGGTAACAAATGCAACGGCTTCAGGGTCATCAGCATTCACATGGAAAATCGGGGCCTGCACCATTTTAGCAATGTCAGTACAGTACATTGTCGAGCGGGTGTCTCTTGGATTTGACGTGGTAAAACCGACCTGATTATTAATGACAATCCTGACAGTTCCGCCAACCTGATACCCCCGTGCCTGAGACATATTAAATGTTTCAGCAACCACGCCCTGTCCGGCAACCGCAGAATCCCCATGAACAGTGATTGGCAGCACACTTGAACCATCTTTGTCACCCAAACGATCCTGACGGGCACGGACAGAACCCATGACAACCGGGTTCACTATTTCTAAGTGAGACGGATTAAATGCCAGCGCCAAATGGACATTTCCACCGGGTGTTGCAAAATCAGCGGAGAATCCCTGATGATATTTTACGTCTCCGGTTCCCCATGTTTCATCATGCTTACCGGCAAACTCATCAAATAAATCCTGAGGGCGTTTCCCCAGCACATTCACCAGCATATTCAGACGGCCACGGTGTGCCATACCAATGACAACTTCCCGCATACCTTGTGCACCAGCATGACGAATCAACTCTTTCGTCATCGGAATCAGTGCATCACCACCTTCCAGCGAAAAACGTTTTGCCCCCGGGAACTTCGCCCCCAGATAACGCTCCAGACCTTCAGCGGCAGTTAATTCTTCAAGGAAAGTAATTTTTTCTTCCTTCGAAAATGAAGGCTGACCAACAACCGATTCAAGACGCTGCTGAATCCAGCGTTTCTGCTCAGTACTGGTCATGTGCATGTATTCTGCACCAACGGAACCACAGTAAATTTTATTCAGAGATGTATGAATATCTTTCAGCAACATAGTCTCCTGACCAATCGCGAAAGAACCCACGTTAAACATCTCTTCCATATCACCGGAATTGAGATTATGAAAAGAAGGATCAAGCTCTGCCACCGGAGGGCGTTGCCATAATCCCAGAGGATCTAACTTCGCCGCTTCATGTCCTCTGAAGCGGTACGCATTGATTAACTGTAATACTCTTACTTGTTTAGCATCGACATCAGGATCACTAACTTGGACATTGTAATGCTTTGTCTCTTGAGCGAGTCGACGGAAGTAGTCACGGACACGTGAATGGGGCTGTTCTGCAACCTCACCCGGGCTTGGAAGCCCATCAAAAACACGTTTCCACTCCTCACTTACCAGATCGGGGTCACTTAAATAGAGTTCGTAGAGGTCTTCTACATACGTTGCATTGGCGCCAGCCAAGTGTGAAGACTCGAGCCATGCCTTCATCACGCCGTTTTGCATATTTTCCCTTTACCAGTAGTTTTCACGTTTGCTTCGGTCTAAGCCGAGCTCTGTAAGCAGGCCTTACGGCCTGCAGTTCTTATCTTTTCTATACCGAGCGCTTAATCAACATCGATTTCACATGACCAATCGCTTTAGTCGGATTCAATCCCTTAGGACAAACACTGACACAGTTCATAATGCCATGGCAACGAAAAACACTAAATGCATCATCAAGTTCAGATAATCGTTCATCTGTTGCTGTATCCCGGCTATCAATTAACCAGCGATAAGCGGCCAGCAACCCCGCAGGACCAATAAACTTGTCCGGATTCCACCAAAACGATGGGCAGGACGTCGAACAACATGCACACATAATACACTCATACAGACCATCCAAATGCTTACGTTCATCCGGAGACTGCAGATTTTCACGTGATGGCGGTAAATTACCTTCTGAGATTAAATAAGGTTTTACCTTGGCATAATTATCATAAAACTGTGCCATATCAACAATTAAGTCACGAACAACAGGCAGACCCGGCAGTGGTCGGATGACTATCTTATCCCCGGAAAGGTCAGAAAGCGGGGTAATACACGCTAATCCATTCTTTCCGTTCATATTCAATCCATCAGACCCGCAGACACCTTCACGGCATGAACGGCGAAATGCTATCGATGGATCCTGCTCTTTGAGCAAAATCAAAGCATCCAGAACCATCATGTCAGAGCCTTCAGGCACTTCCAGCGTATAATCCTTCATGTAAGGCTTATTATCGACATCCGGATTATATCGATACAAAGAGAAGTTTAATTTCATCACTTGTGCCTCCCCTAGTATGTTCTGACTTTTGGCGGAAATGCATCACGGTAGACCGGCGCCATATTGACTGAGCGCTGGGTCATTTGTTCTGTTTCCGGGTTATAAATTGAGTGACACAACCAGTTTTCATCATCACGTTCAGGATAATCAAACCGGGCATGAGCACCACGGCTTTCAGTACGATAATTCGCAGCCACAGCTGTTGAGAAGGCTGTTTCCATCAAATTATCCAATTCCAGACACTCTACCCGTTGGGTATTAAATTCACTGGATTTATCCGCCAGATGCGCATTTTTGAGACGCTCACGAATTTCTTTCAGCTCTTCCAGCCCTTTCGCCATTGCATCACCTTCCCGGAAAACAGAGAAGCTGTGCTGCATACAATTTTGCAGGTCTTTACGAATCTGAACCGGATCTTCGCCACCTGTGCTGTTTTCCCAACGCAAATAACGACTGAGAGAAGCTTCAATATCAGAGTCAGTGGCTGCACGGGCTTCTGCCTGAGCCGCTAATGTTTCGCCAAGATGAAGGCCTGTAGCCCGCCCAAACACCACAAGGTCGAGCAAAGAGTTCCCTCCGAGACGATTCGCCCCGTGTACCGAAACGGATGCGATTTCACCACAGGCAAACAATCCCTGAACATCCACGTCTTCTCCCGAAGCATTCTGCTTCAGCGCTTGTCCGGAGACCTGAGTCGGCACACCACCCATCATATAGTGACAGGTAGGAATCACAGGGATCGGTTCTTTCACCGGATCGACATGAGCGAAGGTCCGCGACAATTCACAAATACCCGGTAGACGAGACTCAAGCACATCACCACCGAGATGATCAAGTTTCAGTTTGATATGTGGTCCCCATGGGCCATCACACCCACGCCCTTCACGAATTTCAATCATCATTGAACGGGCGACAACATCCCGGCCAGCAAGATCTTTAGCATTAGGCGCGTAACGCTCCATGAAGCGCTCACCATCTTTATTCAGCAGGTAGCCACCTTCACCACGACAACCTTCTGTCACCAGCACTCCGGCACCCGCAATACCTGTTGGGTGGAACTGCCACATTTCCATGTCCTGCATTGGCACACCAGCCCGGAGTGCCATCCCGACACCATCACCGGTATTGATATGTGCATTGGTCGTAGACGCATAAATACGACCGGCTCCACCTGTCGCCAGGATAGTTGCCTTGGATTTAAAATAGCAGACTTCACCGGTTTCCATACATAACGCAGTACAACCAACAACAGCGCCATCCTGATTTTTCACCAGATCCAACGCATACCATTCAGAGAAAATAGTTGTCTTGTGCTTAATATTCTGCTGGTACAAAGTATGCAGCAATGCGTGACCAGTCCGGTCTGCCGCGGCTGCGGTTCGTGCTGCCTGTTCGCCACCGAATTCTTTTGACTGACCACCAAATGGACGCTGATAAATTTTACCATTATCAAATCTGGAAAATGGTAGTCCCATTTTTTCCAGTTCAATCACCGATTCAGGGCCATTTTTACACATGTACTCAATTGCGTTCTGATCACCAATATAATCAGAGCCTTTCACCGTGTCGTACATATGCCATTGCCAGTTATCCTCATGTGAATTACCAAGAGCAACTGTGATTCCGCCCTGAGCAGAGACGGTATGAGAACGGGTTGGAAAAACTTTGGACAACAAGGCACAGGTTAAGCCTTGTTCTGAAACCTGTAATGCAGCTCGCATGCCTGCACCACCTGCGCCGATAACAACGGCATCAAATTCTCGCACTGGAATAGCCACTTAAACACCCCACAAAACAAACAGACCAGAAAAAAAGTATCCCAACAGTACTGCCACAACTAAAAGTTGTAATAACCCTCTCATCAAGGCGGGTTTCACATAGTCTGTCAGTACCTGCCATAAACCAATCCAACCATGTATCAGTACACAGCTCAGGGTTAACATTGTGAAGATTTTAGTGAATTGGCTACCCCAAAAATGAGACCATAGCCCGTAAGTGATGGTGCCGGAGAAAACAAAGAAGCATACGAGATAAAGCGTATACAAAGTCATGAGAATGGCAGTCGCACGTATCAACAGAAAATCATGAACACCGTTACGACCTACCGAAGAAACGTGTTTTACCATACTAGAATTCCTGCTAAAAGAGATAGAAAAACGGTGGCGCCAAAAGCAATTTTCGCAGTCTGTGTTCCTGATTCAAGCTCTTCGAAGTAGCCTAAATCCATAATCAGGTGACGAACACCACCCACAATATGATACGACAACGCAGTCAAGATTCCCCACAAAATGAACTTCATGAAGAAGTGACCGGCTATATCAGAGACG
Organism: Vibrio aerogenes; assembly: GCF_024346755.1. NCBI lineage: Bacteria > Pseudomonadati > Pseudomonadota > Gammaproteobacteria > Vibrionales > Vibrionaceae > Vibrio > Vibrio aerogenes. The sequence continues at coordinate 3,036,183 of NZ_AP024861.1, forward strand.
TACTGAAACCCTTCCGGAGATGAAAGTGAAACCGATAAGAGCCAAAGCAGTATTCCAATCGCGACAAACATCATCACTCCCGTCATTCGGTGAAGAATGGAAGCAATAGCCGTGACCGGAAAACGTATGGTCTGCAAATCAAGATTCACAGGTCTGGACTTTTCTTTCACAATTTGCTCACTCAGCTTTTAATAAGCATTTTATATAGTTATAAACAAAAAAGTCAGCATTAACTGACAAAATCAACATTATCTATACAAAATCAATTCATTCATGGGAAAAGTTGATAAATAATTGTTAAAAACACAAAACAAAATGTAACAAAAATTTATTGAGTGTTTATTTTTATTATGACGCTAAAACTGACTTATCCTAAGACAATATAAGATTTGCAACACTTTAATACAATTGATGTAACAATTTTTGCTACTCAGAACATATTTTTAACTTATTTCGCGCAAAAAACGCAATTGACTGCACACATCATAGGAGAAAAATTGACTTTACTGTATTCCAAGGTAAGAATTTGCTTCGAAAACGTCCTGGGCGGATTAATAAAAATACATAAGGAGATTGTGTTATGGCAGATAAAAAAGCGACCCTTCACGTCGAAGGTAAAGCGCCAATAGAGCTGCCAATTATCGACGGTTCTATGGGACCTGAGGTAATTGATGTTCGTCAGCTGGGAGCAAATGGTTACTTTACTTTTGATCCGGGTTTTCTTGCCACTGCATCTTGTGAATCTCAAATCACCTACATTGATGGAAACAAAGGTATTTTGCTGCATCGAGGTTTTCCGATTGATCAATTAGCTAACAATGCAGATTATCTAGAGGTTTGTTACATTCTTCTCTACGGAGAAGCGCCAAACAGAAAGCAATACGAGGCCTTCAGAACCACAATATCCCGTCATACGATGGTACATGAACAAATCGCCAGCTTTTTCCATGGTTTCCGCCGGGATGCTCACCCGATGGCAATCATGGTCGGTGTTGTTGGGGCTTTGGCTGCTTTCTACCACGACTCACTGGATATCAACAATGACAGTCACCGTGAAATCGCGGCTTACCGGTTGATGTCTAAAATGCCAACACTGGCGGCAATGTGTTACAAATATTCTGTTGGCCAGCCGTTTATCTATCCGCGAAACGATCTCGGATATGCAGAAAACTTCCTTCACATGATGTTTGCAACACCTTGCGAAGAGTATGATGTAAATCCGATTGTCGCCAGAGCGATGGATAAAATATTTACACTTCATGCGGATCATGAGCAGAATGCTTCCACCTCAACAGTCCGTCTGGCAGGCTCATCAGGTGCAAACCCATTTGCTTGTATCGCCGCAGGTATCGCATCTCTGTGGGGACCGGCGCATGGTGGCGCAAATGAAGCCTGTTTGCATATGCTTGAAGAAATAGGTAGCGTTGACCGGATTCCGGAGTTTATCGAACGGGCGAAAGATAAAGATGATCCTTTCCGCTTAATGGGCTTTGGACACCGGGTATACAAAAATTACGATCCGAGAGCGACAGTGATGCGGGAAGCCTGTCATGAGGTTCTGAAAGAACTGAATATTGACGATCCACTGCTTGATGTTGCCATGGAGCTGGAAAAAATTGCTTTATCCGATGAATATTTTGTCGATAAGAAACTCTATCCAAATGTTGATTTTTATTCAGGTATCATCTTAAAAGCGATTGGGATACCAATTTCAATGTTTACCGTTATTTTCGCAATGTCTCGTACCATTGGCTGGATTGCTCACTGGAATGAAATGCACAGTGATCCAGAAAGCCGGATTGGCAGACCAAGACAGCTTTATACCGGGAAAAAAATGCGCGATTTCACCCCATTACATGAACGTGAATAAATCTGATAGTGATGAAGAAGAGCGGGCGCCTGCCCGCTTTTTTTATTACTATAACGTTTATTGTTAAAACGTTTATTGTTATAACGTTTATAGGTATAACATTGATTGTTATACAGGATTATCAATATCAATAAATGTCACATCTAATGCATGATGTTCTGCCAGCCATTCACCTAATGCTTTCACACCATAACGTTCGGTTGCATGGTGACCAGCAGAAAAGAAATGGACCCCCTGTTCACGTGCACTGTATGTTGTTCTTTCTGAAATTTCACCGGATATAAATGCATCAAGCCCTTTCGCTGCCGCCAGTTCGATATAATCCTGTCCGCCACCAGTACACCAGCCAACAGTACGAATCAGTTGATCACCGGCTGATATATGCAGAGGTTTACGATCCAGTACCCGCTCAATGATTTGTCCAAAGACCTCAGCCTTCAGAGGCTGGGATAAATGACCGTACATCGCGACAGACTGGGGATGACCTTCCAGTCCACCCTCAACATGAATATCGAGCAAATCAGCCAGCCTCGCGTTATTTCCCAGCTCAGGATGAATATCAAGCGGAAGATGATAAGCGTACAAATTGATATCATGTCTGATCAAAGCACGAATACGTTTGCCTTTCATACCTCTGATCGACTCCGGTTCTCCTTTCCAGAAATACCCGTGATGAACCAAAAGCGCATCAGCTTCAAGTTCAATCGCCTTTTCAATTAAGGCCTGAGAAGCTGTCACACCGGTGATAATCCGTTTTACCTCTGATTTGCCTTCAATTTGTAAGCCATTAGGACAGTAATCCTTCACCATTTCGGGACATAATTTTTCATTTAATATTGATTCAAGAGTAAGGTTATTCATCGGCCTTGCCTGATTTCTGTATGATAACAATGAATTCAGGCTACAATGTCGCAGCCTGCGCATCAAGAGGAGACAAGCATGGATCTGAATCCACTCATGAAATGGATCATTGAGTCACCCACGTTATTTGCTCAAAAATATCCGGTTGTGGAGCGTTCTCCTTTCTCCGGAACTACAATTCCGGATGTTCATTTCAGGCAGAGTTACTCTCGTCTTGGTTTTCTTTATCAGGACTTGTGCGCACAACTTTTTAACGCTCACCCGGACTATACAATTGAGGCAGAAGAGCTGCAGTTAACCGACAGCGGCAAAACTTTGGGTGCGATTGACTTCATCGTCCACAACCAGCGGGAGTCAACGCTTGAACACTGGGAAGTTGCCGTCAAGTTTTATCTCCTGTTTAACCAAAGGTGGTACGGCCCGAATGCCCAAGATCGACTGGATAAAAAACTGAATCACATGCTTACCCGTCAGCTTGAGCTTTCAAAACACCAGATATTTATGCAACGTTTTCCACAATGGACAGCTTTGACGCATCACTTATTGATGCAGGGACGACTTTATATTAACCCCTTCATGGAGCAACAGACTCCGGAGGAGTGTCTGGGTTATTCGCTGAATCAGTCACAAATTCAGGGATATTGGTGCCATCATTCACAAACATCAGGAATCGGCTCGCCACTCTACCCACTGGAAAAGCATCAGTGGTTAACGGGAGCACACCAAAATATCCCGTATGATGACACTCTGGCAGAACGCTTTACACACTGTATCTCAGACAGCGGCCAGTTTTGGTTTATTGTGCCGGATAGCTGGCCAGATTGTTAATCCTGATGACAAAACAATGAATAATCTTTGACAATGAAATCAGAACCAGCTGATGAGGATGTAATTTCAAAACCAAACCGAATTCTCTGAAGATTCGCATTACCAAACCAGCCTTCTTTTTTCAGCCATTTCGATATCGCAACAAAATCAACTTTTCCTGTGGCAATTTTTTGAGTTCTGACAAACGAGAACACCTCATTAACGCCATTCGTCCCCCGGTATACATTCCAGATGTGCCCTCCCAGGTGCAGGTGATACACTTCAGGTATTGGCGTACCATGTGCGTTATATGAATAAGAAACCGGCGCTACATCACCGTTGTAATTCATCCACAGCATCACTTCAAAGCTATGATTATCATAGAGTAAATTATAATTTACGACATAGTCACCCGATTTGGGAACCAGGACATCAAACAAACTCCGGCAGGAGCGAAGTGAGTTCACTTCAATACTATACTCGGTGGAAACATGAGGATATGCTTTCACACCCTGGCTATGAGGATGTTTTGCCCATACTCCCCAGTGACCGGCTGAGTTCACCCATACACATTGTGTTCCTGCGCCTTCACCCCGTATATTGTTATAAAGACTATATCCATCATGAATATAGGTCCCCTGACGATCACAGGATGACCATTCTGCTGCAAATACATCAGCTCCCCATGCAAACAAAAACAGTGCGGCAAGTGCTAACCATATTTTGTTCATATACTTTATTGCCAAATCATCCAGACACTTCGGAAAAAAATACCACCAAATAAGGAAGCAAATGAATCATGTTTTGTCACCCTTTCACGAGATTTCAAGACAGTTCATATTTTCATAACATTTTGTTGAGCAGGATAAAATTATCCGGATAGTTTGATTCATACCATTCTAAGTCATTTTCTGATCTGTTTATTTTCCAGATTGGTATCATTACCCACAAAGAAAAATCAATCTGATTTCAGATATGAAAAAGGGCAAACCAAACTTTGATTTGCCCTGAAAGGAAACAATAAATTTATACGCCAGCGTTTGTGAATATCCGGTTCACTATCTCCTGAGCTTCTGACTCAATCTGCTTCAGATGGGTTTCCCCTTTAAAGCTTTCACAATAAATCTTATAAATATCTTCCGTACCAGACGGACGGGCAGCAAACCAACCAAAGTCAGTGGTGACTTTCAAACCACCAATTGCAGCACCATTACCCGGTGCATGAGTCAGGCGTGCAGTAATTGGGTCTCCTGCTAATGTCTCTGCTGATACCATCTCCGGAGACATTTTCTTTAACACATCTTTCTGGGACGCTGATGCAACAGCCTGAATACGACTATACAATGATTCACCATGCTTCGCTGCCAGCGCCTCATAATATTGCTGAGGATTCTTACCTGTCACGGCCGTAATTTCTGCAGCAAGTAAACAAAGAATAATACCATCTTTATCTGTCGCCCATGGCGTACCATCAAATCTCAGCAAAGATGCACCAGCGCTCTCTTCACCGGCAAAGCCAAATTTTCCGTGAAATAACCCCTCAACGAACCATTTAAACCCAACCGGTACCTCGCATAACTCCCGGCCTAAATCCCCGACAACCCGATCAATTAATGCACTGGATACCAGTGTTTTTCCGACTGCAACGCTTTGATCCCATTGACGATGCCGAAAAAGATAATCAATACACACAGCCAGAAAATGGTTAGGATTCATCAACCCTTTAGGCGTCACTATACCGTGACGATCATAATCAGGATCATTGCCAAATGCTAAATCATACTCGTCTTTCAGTGCCAGCAGCCCGGCCATCGCATAAGGTGAAGAACAATCCATCCGGATCACGCCATCTTTATCCAGTGTCATAAACTGAAATGTAGGATCAACAGCTTCATTCACAAGGTGTAAATTCAGCTCATAGGTCGCCGCGATTTGCCGCCAGTACTCAATCCCGCTACCACCTAACGGATCAATACCTATTTTCAGATTTGCTTTCTGAATTGCTTTCATATCGATGACATTCACTAAGTCATCAACATAGGGGGCAACCAAATCCTGCTCTACGTACAGAACCGACGAAACAGCGCTTTCATAAGGGACCCGTTTGACAGCCTTCAGCTGGTTGGCAATAATTTCATTTGCCCGGCTTTCAATGGCCTGAGTAATTTCAGCTTCAGCTGGCCCGCCATGCGGTGGATTATATTTAATCCCACCATCCTGAGGCGGATTATGCGATGGCGTAATCACAATACCATCGGATAAAACATCCGGATAAGTACGGTTAAAGGTCAAAATCGCATGAGAAATTCCAGGTGTCGGAGTATAGCTTTTCCCCTCCTGAGCAATCACGCCGACATGATTCGCAATTAAGACTTCAACCACACTGGAAAACGCGGATTCAGACAAAGCATGCGTATCTTTACCGACAAATAAAGGTCCTTCAATACCACGCGCAGCACGCACCTCAACAATAGCCTGGGTAATAGCTAAAATATGAGTTTCATTAAATGTGCATTTACATGATGAACCACGATGGCCGGAGGTACCAAATTCGACTTGATGGTTCTTATTCGAAGGGTCGGGCTGAAGCCGGTAATAATCAGACATAAGCGCAGGAATATTGTTTAAATCTCCCTGCTGTGCTTTTTGTCCTGCACGAGGGTGAATCGCCATATGACATCCTTTGTTTCAAAATTAAGAAAAAGCCTTATCAAGACAGATAAGGCCATCGGTATCCTAAATTAAAGCGCATTGATCACTTTTTCTGTAATTTCTGCCGGGAAATTCATCCGGCTCATGACTTGTTCGACCATTTGCTGCTTGCGGCTGGTATTATTATTTGTTATTACCCAAAATGGCGTGTGGGGAATGGCTTTTGGCTTAGTCGTCTTTCCATGCTCAAGCAACGTTTGCTCATTATCTGCAAAATAGACACGCTTTCTGCCTTTCACTTGTGTCGCTTCAGAAAAACCTTCAGAATCAATAGCGTAGAGTGCAGAAAGAACCAGTAGAAACCGGTCGATCACTTTTCGTTGCCCTGCAAATTCATCCGAGAGTAACAACTCTCTCATCATTCTCACACCAGATTCTTTACTGTCACTGCCCGCATCCTTACTGACAACAATCCCCTGGGGTTGACTTTTAGCCAGCGAAACACCTGAATCAGGCACTTCTGGAACGCATGGTTGATTCCCGGCATCTATTTTTAACAAGCGTCGTAAGATGTCTGAAGCACTCTCCCCGATGTGGCGGGTCTGACTTGCAATGTAACGATATATTTCCTCATCAACCTCAATTGTTTTCATTCGCTTTTCACAGTCTCTATGTTAAAACTCTCCGGAATTATATACCTAAATAACATGAAGATGCGAGCCTGTGCAATCGCCCTCTGGTACAAACGGCTTCTCCATCTCATATTGTATACCCTGCAACCGCCACGAAATACTGACCCGGATAAGAATATCAGTTGAAAACCATCAGCGAATGGTGCATTTTTAGTTCCCCAGATAAAAATATACTCAAAGAAAGCATGTCAGTACGACTTCATTACAAAGTGGAAGGGAGCGGTACACCGCTGCTTCTGATTCACGGATTATTCGGTAACCTTGATAACTTAGGCAGCTTATCCCGAGACCTGAAAAATGACTATCAGGTGATTCGGATTGACTTGAGAAATCATGGTTTATCATTCCATTCAGATGAACATAACTACCAGGTGATGGCTACAGATGTTGCTCAGCTGCTTCAGTCGCTGAACCTTTCGGATGTCATCGTTGTGGGCCATTCCATGGGTGGAAAGGTTGCAATGAGGCTTGCTGCTGAATTCCCAGAACTGGTTCGCTCTCTGATCATCATGGACATGGCACCCGTGCAATATAAGCAACACAGGCACGAGAATGTCTTCGCCGGATTATTTGCCCTTCAGGAGCAATGCCCGGCAACCAGAGAAGAAGCAATGCATATTTTCGCTCAGCATATAGAAATGCTTTCTGTCCGGCAGTTTCTGGGGAAGTCCCTTTACAGGGAAGAGAATCAGGTTCGGCTGCGCTTTAATGTCAGCGCTTTGTTTAAAAATTATCAATCAATTCTGGACTGGAACGATGTTCCTCCGGTCGATAAACCGGTGCTGTTTCTGAAAGGCGCAGATTCGGATTATATTACTCAAGATGCTCAGTCAGCGATTCTGAAACAATTTCCAAAGGCAAAAGCCCATATCATTGCGAATACCGGACACTGGCTACATGCAGAAAAGCCACAGGATGTACTGCGTGTGATCCGAAGGTTTTTGAAATCTGCTGAAAAGTAAACCGATTGATTTCAATGTAAATCGCAAAATGTGCATCTTTGCCCATTGGCAAAACATTAACTTTATAAAGTAACAATGGTATAGTGCGCGCAACCGGAAATGGTCACAGCATCAAACAAATCCATTGCATACATGTGGATCATAGCGATATCAACAACCTCGGCTATATTATCTATCAGATAATCGCTTCTCAGCCGTTGTACCGGATATAACTCAGGAGCTGTTGACATTGAGTGGTTAGTTTATCTCTCCAACGTATGAAAATTGAAAGGTAACAATTCTATGGCAAGTGTAGGAATCTTCTTTGGAAGTGATACTGGCAATACTGAAGCCGTTGCGAAAATGATTCAAAAGCAACTTGGTGAAAAACTCGTTCACGTTCAGGATATCGCAAAGAGCAGTAAAGAAGATATCGATAATTTTGATCTGCTGCTTTTGGGAATTCCTACATGGTATTACGGGGAAGCTCAGTGTGACTGGGATGACTTTTTCCCGGAGCTGGAATCGATCGACTTTTCAACCAAATTAGTTGCAATTTTCGGTTGTGGTGATCAGGAAGATTATGCCGAGTACTTCTGCGATGCCATGGGCACGATTCGTGATATTATCGAAGCAAAAGGTGCCACGATCATTGGCCACTGGTCAACAGAAGGATATGAATTTGAGGCCTCTAAAGCCTTGACAGATGACAATCACTTTGTAGGTTTGTGCATTGATGAGGATCGCCAGCCGGAGCTGACCGAAGAGAGGGTAACGACCTGGGTAAAACAGGTTTACGAAGAAATGTGCCTGTCAGAACTGGAAGACTAGAGCGTTTTTATCTTTCATCGCTGTCCCTGCCGGAGGCAATTTTTTACTCTGGCAAGGCGGCAAATTTAGAGCATTTAAATCAATATCAACAGAAAGCCCGGTGAAACAATCAATCATGGTTGTTTCAATTACAAAGTTTCCGGCCTGAAAACATCAAAAGATCAATCTCATCATCGTCTTATGACATATATAAAGCACTCTCCTGATACCATATAAACAGTGATATATCTGTCACCGGCACCTGTTTTCACTGATAAATGCAAATAATACACTTTTAAAGTTAATGGTTTATTGTTTACAATGTCTAACCTATAATAACGAAAATAGTAATTAAACTCTGTTACTGATGCAGCTCGTCAACAGGAATAAATATGTCTGATAATAACCAAGCACTGAAAGATGCTGGTCTGAAAGTTACACTTCCAAGGTTAAAAATTCTCGAAGTCCTTCAGCAGCCAGAATGCCAACACATTAGTGCTGAAGAACTGTACAAAAAGCTAATCGATTTTGGTGAAGAAATCGGACTTGCAACAGTTTACCGGGTATTGAACCAGTTCGATGATGCCGGAATTGTGACGCGCCACCATTTTGAAGGTGGAAAGTCCGTTTTTGAATTATCTACTCAACAACATCATGATCATTTAGTCTGTTTAGATTGCGGTGAAGTGATTGAGTTTTCAGATGAAATCATTGAAGAGCGTCAAAAAGAAATTGCAGCTCAATACAATGTGAAACTCACCAATCATAGCTTATATCTGTACGGTAAATGTGGAGAAGGAAACTGTAAAGATAATCCTGATGCACATAAACGAAGAAAGATTTAATAAAAAAGCCACCGCATGGTGGCTTTTTTATTATTCTGTTCAATGGATATATTACAGATAATCACGTATCAATAATTCAGCGATCTGCACAGCATTGGTTGCAGCGCCCTTTCGTATATTATCAGCAACAATCCAAAGATTTAAACCACTGTGGTGGCTGATATCATTACGGACTCTGCCAACAAACACGGTATCCTGACCACCCGCATCCCGGACTTGTGTCGGAAAATCAGTCCCGGTGAAGACAGAGATATGATCACTCTGTTCCAGTAAATCAATCACCTGCTCAGCATCAACCGGAGTGCTGGTTTCCAGATGAACCGCTTCTGCATGCCCATAAAAAACCGGAACTCTGACACAGGTCGGATTAATCTGAATCGAGGAGTCATTGAAGATTTTCTGAGTTTCCCAAACCATTTTCATCTCTTCACGCGTATAACCATTTTCCATAAATTCATCAATCTGGGGGATACAGTTAAACGCAATTTGCTGGGAAAAAGCTTCAGGCTCTGCCGGCATACCATTCAGGAGTTTTGCAGTTTGACCGGCTAATTCATCAATCCCGGCTTTCCCGGCGCCGGAAACAGACTGGTAAGTCGTTACATTAATCCGGTCAATCCCAACTAAATCATAAATTGGCTTCAACGCCACCAACATCTGAATTGTGGAACAATTCGGGTTAGAAATGATGTTTCGGTTTCTGAACTCTGCAATCGCCTCCGGATTCACTTCAGGAACGATGAGTGGTACATCATAGTCATAGCGAAACTGTGAAGTATTATCGATCACTATCACGCCTTCATCGGCAGCAACCGGCGCCCATTGCTCCGACAGTTTTCCACCAGCTGAAAACAGTGCAATGTGAACCTGAGACCAGTCAAAATCTTCAACATTTTGTACCCGAATCGTCTTCCCGTTGAAACGATATGTTTTGCCTTCACTCCGTTCACTGGCAAGCAAGAACAATTCTTTTACAGGGAACTGTCTTTCCTGTAGTACTTCGAGTATCGTTTCACCAACGGCACCTGTTGCACCGAATACAGCAACATTAAATTCCTGGGTCATTTCTTTCCTCAATATGAAAACCTAAATCAAACAGTGACTTCAACTGGCAGTTTGACCCACCAACAATTTTAATTGAACCATACTCACGGCGATCCCAATAATTTTTTCTCATCGCATCAAATGATCCCGGTGAAGCAATTTCTCTGCGGAATAATGCATCGTCACGGCGAACATCGTAAACCAGATGAATCAAATTCCCCAGTGTTACTTCATCCCATGGCCGGGATAAAGCCACTTCGTAAACAGGTGCAGTAGGCAGTAATTTTGTCGGACTGGCCCACTGATCATACCCGAGAAACGCACAATAACTATTAAAAATCATAGTCGTTCCCCGCGCCTTCCCTTCAAGTCCATAACCAGCAATATGCGGTGTGGCGAAGGCCAGAAGCGGGAGTAATTCCATATCAACCTGAGGCTCAAATTCAAACACATCAAGTACAGCAATAAAGCCATCCTGCTGCTGTAATCTCAGCTTCAGCGCCTGGTTGTCGACAACCGGCCCTCTGGATGCATTAATTAAAATCTGGTCACCACGCAGGTTCATCAATACATCTTCATTGATCAGATGATACGTCGGCCACTCACCATCTTTCACCAGCGGTGTATGCAATGTAATCACATCAGATTTTTCCAGTAACTCATCCAGCGGCGTAAACTGACGGGAATCACCTTCTGCTTCTTTCGGGGGATCATTCAGCAGTACCCGAATGCCAATTCCGGTCAATACATCTGACAAATAGGAACCGACTTGTCCACCACCCACAATACCAACCGTCTTGTCAAAGACAGAAAAGCCATGCTGCTGAGATAAAACCATTAACACACTGAAAACATACTCCGCAACTCCAACTTTATTGCACCCCGGAGCTGCTGTAAAAAAAATATCCTTTTCGCGCAATAGCTGTTGATCTATATGGTCTGTTCCCGCCGTGGCAGTTCCAACAAACTTCAGTTTATTCGCCTTTTGCAATAACGCCTCATTCACCTGAGTCACTGAACGAATCATTAATGCATCCACATCAATTAAATCATCCGGCGTTAAATCCCGGCCAGATTTCAGTATTACATCACCTAACTGACTGAATAATTGTTCAGCATAAGGCATATTTTCATCAATGAGGATTTTCATAGTTCGCCGTTATTTCAAATAATCATTTTTTCTGTTGCCTGATTGTACAAAAACTCTGAATCAGGTTCGAGATAATTATAAAAATGCCAGTCAGCTTCACTGACTGGCATTAAGGCAATTGCCGGGGATTTTGATCAATTCAGTCGTCAGCCCGAAAATTATTTCTGATATTTCCGGATAACAAGTGATGCATTTGTACCACCAAACCCGAAGCTGTTTGACATCACAGATGTCAGCGCCTGCTCTCTTTCTTCTGTCACAATGTCCAGCCCGGCAGCTGCATCATCCAATGTATCAATATTAATACTTGGCGCAATGAAGTTATGGTGCAACATCAGCGTTGAGTAGATTGTTTCATGAACACCAGCTGCGCCAAGCGCATGTCCTGTCATGGCTTTTGTTGCCGAGATAGCCGGGCTGTTATCACCGAACAATTCCTGAATGGCTTCAAGCTCTTTAATATCACCAACCGGTGTTGATGTTCCATGCGTATTAATATAATCAATGTGATCAACATCCTGCATGGCCATCTTCATACACCGCAGGGCACCTTCCCCTGATGGGGCAACCATATCATAGCCATCAGAAGTCGCACCATAGCCAACAATTTCACCATAAATGGTTGCACCACGGGCTAACGCATGCTCCAGTTCTTCAACCACAACCATACCGCCACCACCGGAAATGACAAAACCATCACGACTGGCATCATAAGTCCGGGATGCTTTATCTGGCGAATCATTATACTTGGTTGACAATGCGCCCATCGCATCAAACATCATGGTCATAGACCAATCCAGCTCTTCACCACCACCGGCAAAAACAATATCCTGTTTACCAAGCTGGATCAGTTCAGCAGCATGTCCGATACAATGTGCAGATGTCGAACAAGCAGAGCTCATACTGTAGTTCACACCACGAATTTTAAATGGTGTGGCAAGACAAGCCGAAACCGTCGATGACATAGTCCGGGTCACCATGTACGGACCAACCCGTTTGACACCTTTCTCACGCAGCGTATCAATCGCAATCGATTGATTCAGTGCCGATGCACCACCAGAACCTGCAACAATACCGGTTCTGTCATTTGAAACCATCTCAGGCGTCAGGCCGGCATCTTCAATGGCCTGCTGCATAGATAAATATGCATAGGCTGCCGCATCCCCCATAAAACGCATTTGTTTTCTGTCTATATGATCTGCCGGATTCATCTTCAGATCCCCCCAGACCTGAGAACGTAACCCCTTTTCTTTAAATTGCTCAGAGGCTGTAATACCTGAGTTTCCAGCCTTAAGAGACGCCAGAACTTCCTCGACATTGTTACCGATACTAGAAACAATACCCATACCGGTTATTACAACTCTTTTCATATAAATATCCTATAATTCAAACTTACAAACTGATGATAACCGACAAGCGTTACAAAAGTGGTCAGCTTTCCGGGAAATCCGTACAATCCCTTCATCATACTTTATATTTCATCAACGAATAACCACCATGAATAAACTTCAACATGCCCAGCTCGGCTGGAATGAATCTGGTACGCCGGTTTCTGATCAATTTGATGATGTCTATTTTTCTAACCACAATGGACTGGAAGAAACCCGCTATGTCTTCCTTCATCAAAACCACCTGCCTGAAAGGTGGCATCAGTTCAGCCAAAAGCGTTTTGTGATTGGTGAGACAGGTTTCGGTACCGGACTAAACTTTCTGGTCGCCTGGCAATATTTTGAGCACTTTCGTCAGGAAAATCCTGATGCCCCGCTGAAACAGCTCCATTTTATCAGTTTTGAAAAATACCCGCTGAATAAACAAGATCTCATCCAGGCCCATCAGGCATGGCCTGAGCTGGAAAAATATGCCCATGCCTTACAAAACCACTACCCTTCAGCCATCCCCGAATGTCACCGGATAGTCTTTGCTGATGGCGCCGTCACGCTGGATTTATGGTTTGGTGATATACAGGACTGTATGCCACAAGTCCCGGTATCAGGACAGGGACTGATTGATGCCTGGTTCCTCGATGGATTTGCACCGGGAAAGAACCCGGATATGTGGAATCAAAACATTTTTAATCACATGGCAAAACTTGGACGGGAGCACGCAACCTGCGCCACCTTTACCGCAGCAGGATTTGTTCGTCGGGGACTGAATGAAGCCGGGTTTAAAATGCAGAAAGTCAAAGGTTTTGGCACAAAAAGAGAAATGCTGGCCGGTCAGTTAGAACAAGCGTCCGGGTGGACGAATATACCACCATGGTACACTTATCAAGGCGTTTCAGATATCCGGGATGTGGCTATCATCGGGGGCGGAGTTGCCACCGCGACACTGGCTAAATCGCTGACGCGGCGGGGAATCAACGTTTCCGTGTATTGTCAGGATCAGCATCTGGCTGAGGGTGCTTCAGGAAACAGACAAGGCGCACTTTATCCTTTATTAAATGCCGCTCATGATCCTCTCTCCAGAGTTTTTGCCGGCAGCTTTCTGTTTGCCCGCCAGTTTTTTGATCAGTGCGCAGCAGATATCCGCTTCGATCATCAATGGTGTGGTGTCACACAGTTAATGTGGGATGAAAAATCCCGGAAAAAACTGAACCCAATAGCAGACAGTATCTTCCCTCAGGCTCTGGTGACCAAACTAACAGCAGAACAAACCTCATCGTCACTGGGACAGCCTGTCAGTGTTGAAAGCCTTCATTACCCAATGGGTGGCTGGCTTTGTCCGGCTCAGTTCACTGAACAGCTTTTATCCACACTGGAAAAGCAGGAAAAACTTCACCTGCATCGTGAAGTCCGTATTTCTCAGATTGAATGGGATGAAACGCAACAACTCTGGCATCTGACTTCCGGCGAAAAACAGTTTCATCATCAGAGTGTGGTTATCGCAACCGGCCATCAGTTTGATGAATTCCTTCAAACCAAAAACTTACCTTTAGCAAAAGTAAAAGGACAGGTCAGCCATATTCCGACGACTGATAATCTCAGTAAACTCAACCATGTCTTGTGTTATGACGGCTATATGACTCCGGTCAACCCGGAAAATCAGTCACACTGTATTGGTGCAAGTTACGATAGACAAAATATTGATACCTCATTTGATATAGATGCACAGAAAGAGAATGGGGAAAAGCTGAAAAAATGCATCCCCGATCAATCATGGCCTCACGAGGTCGACCTTGCCGGAAAAAATGCAAGGCAAGGGATTCGCTGCGTCAGCCGGGATCATTTACCTTTTGTCGGAAATCTGAGTGATTATCAATGGATCCAAAGTCATTATAAAAATCTTCAGCAGCAGAATGAAACGGATACGGAAGCATTACACCTTTATCCAGGTCTGTATGCCTTGTTAGGACTGGGCTCTCGCGGGCTATGTTCCTCACCGTTAATGGCAGAGCTTCTTGCCTCCATCATGAGCAATGACCCCATTCCGCTTTCCGTTGATCTTCTGGAACGCCTTCATCCGGCACGGATGTGGATCAGAAAACTCCGCAAAGGCAAAGCTCTCTGAAAGCCCGGCATAAAAAACGAAAACCACCAGCGGCACACTGGTGGTTTTACGCAAATCAGTCATGGCAAGAGATTAGGCGACTACAGGTTAGGCTATGAAAGATAAACACGCTCTAAAGTCGCTGTTGAAGTTCTTCCCAAAGTTGCAGAACGATAACTTTGTCAGCTGGAGACAACTCTGAACGCGCCTGCTCAATACTATCTTCAATACGTGCTCTCAAAACAGCAACATCTTCTATGCCTTCTTCCTCACATGATGCCGCTGCAAGAGAAATATGACCTCTCAGGTAGCCGCCGGCAAATAACTCATCATCTGATGCTTTTTCAATGCGCTCATCAATCAAAGTCAGAATTTTCTCTTCAAAATCAATAACCATATGATACTCATCTATTCCACATTAAATTGTTCCGGAGACAAAGCTCCGGTGTGATAAAAATCTCTCAGCGCATCTGCAAACATTCTGACTCTGGCCGGTAAACCAGTCCGGAGTATCAGCAGAGCCTCTTTATGAACGTTTTTCATAAACCGGAGCCTGTCAGGTTCAAAATCACCATTCAGATTGTCACAACTGACAGAAAACGGAAAACCCGCACACACCGAAAAAATCCATTCATAAGCCTGAGGACGAATTTCAACCTGCTCGAAGGCCCGCTGTACTGCTTCTGTTCTTCCATCCGGTTCATACCAGTAACCAAAATCTTCAAGCAACCTGCGCTCAGGCCCTGCAACACACCAATGAGCGATTTCATGTAATGCTGACGCAAAAAAGCCGTGGGCAAAGATAATCCGGTGATAATCGACCTGATGATCTGCCGGTAAATAAACAGGTTCATCGTCGCCGGCCTCAAGCCGGGTTTGGTAGGTTGCATAAAATGTTTGATCAAAGATCCGGATTAAATCCTGATAATCGTGCTTCATCGTTGTTGATTCAGAAACGCCCTCGAATGAGGGCGCTGTTTCGCGGATAACTAAATCTTCATTCATCAGATTTTCGGGGTCTCTGTCACTACATGAGAATTTTGACCACGGTGACGAAGCAAATGATCCATTAATACGATGGCAAGCATCGCTTCAGCAATCGGCACAGCACGGATTCCGACACAAGGATCATGACGTCCTTTCGTAATCAGCTGTGTTGCTTCACCCGCTTTAGTGATCGTTTCTCCGGGAATTGTAATACTGGAAGTCGGTTTCAGCGCAATACTGGCAACGATATCCTGCCCGGTCGAAATTCCACCTAAAATCCCACCGGCATGATTACTTTTGAATCCATCGGGAGAGAGCAGATCACGATGCTGACTGCCTTTTTGACCGACGACATCAAAGCCATCACCAATCTCAACGCCTTTCACGGCATTAATACTCATCAGCGCATGGGCAATATCCGCATCCAGACGGTCAAAAATCGGTTCGCCCAGTCCAACCGGCACCTGAGTTGCCACAACCTGAATCTTGGCACCGACAGAATCCCCTGCTTTTTTCAGCTCACGGATTAATCCATCAAACGCTTCAAGTTTATCAATGTCCGGACAAAAAAACGGATTATTTTCGATCTCATTCCAGTCAACTTTATCAATCGAAATATCACCCATTTGCGACAAATAAGCCCGGATTTCAATACCAAATTCCTGCTTCAGGTATTTCTTTGCAATCGCACCAGCAGCAACACGCATGGCCGTTTCACGCGCTGATGAGCGACCACCACCACGGTAATCACGGATACCGTATTTCTGATGATAAGTATAATCTGCATGTCCGGGACGAAATTTATCCTGAATTTCAGAATAATCTTTCGACCGTTGATCGGTATTTTCAATCAACAATCCGATAGAAGTGCCGGTTGTTTTTCCCTCAAACACACCGGAGAGTATTTTTACTTCGTCCGGCTCTCGTCGCTGGGTTGTATATTTAGAAGTACCCGGGCGTCTCCGGTCTAAATCAATCTGAAGGTCAGCTTCACTGATTTCAAGCCCGGGAGGGCATCCGTCAACAATACATCCCAACGCCAGACCGTGACTTTCACCAAATGTGCTGACGCGGAAGTGCTGTCCGATACTATTTCCTGCCATGTATTCCTCTAATTTGTTCCCGGATATTTTTCATCATGATTTGTCCGGAAACTCTTCCTGTTCTTAGTAAACTCATAGTCGCTTGATTCGAATTTGATGTAAAGCACCAATCACATACTAATTGCGACTCAATCACAGCAAATAACCGACAACTAATCGAAATACAAAGAAAATTTATCCTGATGTTCAACCAATTGTTTTCTGGTCAGCATAAACACACCATGTCCGCCATGTTCAAATTCAATCCAGGTAAACGGAATTTCCGGATATTGTTCCATCATGTGAACCATAGAGTTACCGACTTCGCAAATCAGAATACCATCGTCTGTCAGATACTCCGCCGCATTGGCCAGAATTCTTCGGACCAGCTTCAATCCATCCGTGCCCGCAGCCAGACCAAGCTCTGGTTCATGAACAAACTCCTGAGGCAGAGATTCCATGTCTTCAGCATCCACGTAAGGCGGGTTGGACACAATCAGATCATATTTCACCTTGGTCAAATCCCTGAACAAGTCAGAACGTAGCGGGAAGACCTGCTGCTCCAGACCATGATTCTGAATATTAATTTCTGTGACCTGTAACGCATCAGATGAAATATCAACCGCATCCACCTCAGCTTCAGGGAACATATGTGCACAGGCAATCGCGATACAACCACTGCCGGTACACAAGTCCATGATTCTTTCAGGAGGGTTCACCAGCCATGGCTGAAAAGCATTTTCGATGAGCTCCCCAATGGGAGAGCGGGGAACCAGGACCCGTTCATCGACAAAAAATTCCATCCCGCAAAACCAGGCTTTATTCGTCAGATAAGCAACAGGTTTTCTTTCGTGAATGCGTTTCACCACCCGCTCGACAATCTGAATTCGCTCATTTGTCGTCAGTCGTGAGTTCAGCACATGTGGTGGTATATCCACAGGTAAATGTAATGTGGGAAGAACTAACTGGACCGCCTCATCCCAGGCATTATCCGTCCCGTGCCCGTAAAACAGATTCGCTGCATTAAAACGGCTGACCGTCCAGCGAATCATATCCTGAAGGGAGTGAAGCTCAGAAACCGCTTCTTCAACAAAAATCTTATCCAAAATTGCCTCCAAAAAGGGCTACAATACGGCTATCTTCAACATCAACCATCAACCAGTTACCGAATGAGTAAAAATGAGAAGTATCAGGATGACGATTTTGCCTTATTCAAAGATGAAGTAAAAGGCGTAAAACGATTGCATCAGGATACCATAGTCCATGAGACAAACAGAAATACCGGGCAGAAAAGTGCCCGTAAAACGCAGCGGGAAGCCACAGACAGTGGCTTCTACTTCTCAGATGAGTTTGTCCCTTTGCTCCCGGAGGACGGGCCGACACGCTACGCACGGGACGATGTGTCCAAATACGAAGTAAAGCGGTTGCGTCGTGGTGTTTATGTACCGGACGTTTTTCTCGACATGCACGGGATGACCCAAAAAGAAGCCAAACGGGAATTAGGCGCCATGCTGGCTTATTGTGTCAAAGAGAATATTCATTGTGCCTGCGTTCAACACGGCATTGGCAAACATATTCTCAAACAAAAGGTCCCGCTATGGCTGGCCCAGCACCCTGATGTCATGGCATTTCATCAGGCACCCCTTGAATTTGGTGGCGATGGTGCGCTTTTAATTCTCCTCTCTATCCCCGAAAAGTAGCCGGCAAGCGACTTCAGCTCTCACCAAGGCTCATTTTTAATGACTTTCGGCAACGGCCGGAAGTCATCTAATACCATTCTAAGTCATTTTCTGATCTGGATATATCTGGTTCCGCAAACCGCTCAAGCCCTCCATGGGCGCTTAAACAAGGGCATCCATGCCCTTGTATGTTTGCTCCACCAGACACATCCGGATGATCTGTTTATTTTCCAGATTGGTATCATCACTTCAGCTATTTGAGGTTATCCGCGCAAGATGGATTCACTCTAATTTCTCACCCGGGCAACCCGTCCTGCTGAAGTCAGCCGGTACTGTCCGGTAAAAGCCGGAATAAAAACTGAATGGCCTTTTTCTATCTGAATACTTTCACCGGCTACATGAGACAAGGTCATTGTGTTGTCCAGTGCTAACAAAATCTCAGCACTTTCAGTAATCAGATGAATCGCTTCCGGCGAATCATATAGCGAGAAACGGAAGTCATCGACCGGGACAGGGAAAACCATCCCCTGTCCGTCAAACTCTGGCTGAGTGAGCAGGTTATCAGCGCTTACAGGTCTGAACCGGGTACATTTAACCAGTTCCCGGACGTCCATATGTTTTGGCGTTAAACCGGACCGAAGCACATTATCTGAATTTGCCATCACCTCCAGCGCAGTTCCGTGAATATAAGCGTGAGGCGTACTGGCATCCAAAAACATTGCTTCTCCGGGCTTTAGTGTTAACACATTCAACATTAAAGGGCAGAAAACACCAATATCACCGGGATATTGCTGACCAAGAGAAAAAATCAGAGAAAACAACTGATTATCCTGAAGCTTACCGGCACAGGATAACAACTCATCGACTGCAGACGCCTTTTGCTCCCCCTCAAGTGAAAGTAACGCCTGGAAGAATTTCCGGAGACCGTGCTCGCTGAGATCATGTTCAAAATCTGTCACGAGTGGTTGAATCGAAGTAACATTCACGGTTTTAAATAAAGCAACAATGGTGTCAAACTCACGGAAACCATTCATCGCCTGATAAGGGGTTAATGCAAAAACAAGCTCGGGTTTATGGTTGGGGTCTTTATAGTTACGGTGTGCGGCTGTGCGGGGGATACCGGCCGCTTCCTCTTTTGCAAAGCCATTTTCAGCCTGAGATTTATCCGGATGTACCTGAACCGAAAGCGCCTGCTCAGCCGCCAGAATTTTAAATAAAAACGGTAATTCACCAAATTGTATGTCAGTACTTACCCCCAATATTCCGGAGCGATCGAGCTGGATAAAATCCGATAACAACTGTTGCTCACCATTTTCAATGATTTCTGAACAACCATTTGGATGAGCCCCCATCCAGACTTCGGCCTGAGGTTGCAGCTCCGGATTAGGAATATCGAACATCTCCTGTATTGAATGGCGGCTTCCCCATGCATAGTTTTGAATCACATTTTTCATGGGAAAGAAATAACGTGTGCCGGATTGGTTTATCATGGTGTATTCCATCATCAGGTTGTAATGAATTATCCGAAACCAGCTATCTGTCCTAGAGCGTGCTCTAACGATCAACAAGTCCCGGTAAACAGAAAGTAAAACAGTCTCCCTGATCAGGCAAACGAGCGTATTTTCGTCTGCATGTTCCTGATCAGAAGAGACAGAAAATCCATATCCAATGTGTCAGAGTCGACTCAAACAATCAATCGGCCAACCCTCAATCTGACAATTCAGATGTTGTTCAGGCGACAGCCTGAGTTGCTTCTCCGGACTGACGCATTTTCTTCAGTGTAATACAAACAAGAGCCGTTACCACCGCTCCGCAGGCCATGCAGAATAATCCTGATAACGGTTTGTTCATCGCACCGAGTAAGGCAACCACCGGGCCACCATGGGCAACACTGTTCGTCACTCCGAAAGAAAATGCCATCACCGCAGCCACCATAGAACCGATCATATTCGCCGGAATCACAGACACCGGATCCTGAGCGGCGAATGGAATCGCGCCTTCTGATATGCCAACCAGCCCCATCGCTCCTGCTGCTTTACCCGCTTCATTTTCAGAAGCTTCAAATAAATTGAGCTTCCGCCCTAATACAGTCGCCAGCCCCATTCCCAATGGCGCAACAGGAATGGCACAAGCCATTGCTCCCATAAACTGGGTTTGTCCACTGGCTATCATGCCGACAGAAAACAGGAATGCGACTTTATTGAAAGGACCGCCCATGTCAAATCCGGCCATTCCCCCCAGAACCATACCAAGCAATACGATGTTTCCGGTACTCATCGAAGTTAAGAGCGAATTCATTGAATCCATCAGGCTGGCAATCGGTGCACCGATGACAAAAATAAACAGGGCAGAGATAAACAGAGTTCCTGTAATCGGCGCAATCATAATAGGTACAAGCGGCTGAATATACTTGTGATAGTTGATACTGGTTATCCAGCGGATAAAGTATCCCACCAGCAACCCCGCAATAATAGCCCCGATAAATCCGGTACCGGCTTCCGCCCCATAAAAAGAACCATTATTCGCTATCCAGCCCCCGACAAACCCCGGAGCCAGTGCCGGACGGTCAGCAACCGCATAAGCAATATACCCCGCCAGTATCGGAATCATCAGCTGAAATGCCACGACCCCGACATTCAAGACCTGATTCCACAGACTTCCTGGCGGAATTGCCATTCCGGCTTCTGTCGGTTCTCCTCCGATTGCCAGTGCCAGTGCGATTAACAACCCGCCGGTCACCACGAACGGAATCATGTGAGAAACGCCATTCATCAGGTAACGATATAAATCCGACCGTTTTGAAGCACCAGCCACTTCAGAATGTGTTTGAGTGTGCTCACTTCCCTGATACTCCGGAGATATCAGTGCCTGCTCAATCACACCGGTCGCATCTTTAATTGGCACTTTCACCCCGGTTTCAATTAATTTTTTACCGGTGAAACGATTTAAATCAACCTGCTTATCACAGGCAATGATGACAGCGTCAGCTTTATCTATCTCTGCCTGTGTCGGTGAATTTTTAACGCCTATCGAACCGTTTGTTTCTACTTTGATCTGATATCCGAGTTCAGCGGCACCTTTTTCAAGCGCTTCTGCTGCCAGATAAGTATGAGCAACGCCTGTCGGACATCCGGTTACACCAATTAAGAAGCCTTTATCAGGTTCTGGCTGAGATGTTTTTTCATCTCCCTTCTCCAGCAATAAAGCCATCGCTTCTTCTGAGGAATTCACCCGAAGGAACCGTTCTATAAATCCTTCTTCTATCAGTTTGGATGACAGCTCAGCCAGTACCTCAATATGATGCTCGGCAGCCCCTTCCGGTGAAGCTATCATAAAAAAGAGTCTGGAAGGTTTACCATCATCAGCCCCGTACTCGACTCCCCGCTGACTGACACCAATCGCAACAGCAGGTTTCACCACAGCACGACTTTTTGCATGAGGTAACGCTACGCCATCCTCAAACCCCGTATTTCCCAGCACCTCACGAGCCTCAATATCCGCAAGAAACTGTACCGGGTCATGAATACATCCCTGCCGGTATAAAATTGATATCAGTTCCGAAAAGACCTCTTCTTTCGAAGTGGCTTTCAGATCCAGATGAATCAGATCTTTATTAATTAATTCGGTAATCATCGTATTTCCCCGTGTCGTACTTGTACCCAAACAGCACACGTCTTCAAAACGATTGGGTATATCATTATTGTTTTAAGTAAAAGCATATTGACCTTTGGGCGGAGACTTATCTCCTGTCACCAACGCGTGATCCGTCAATCAATCAACAAATCACGCTGTGCGATCAGATGCCCGATGATTATTGTGCACCTTGGAGCGTAATGAAATGAAGTGTACCAGAGAGACATTTACTGGATTATTGTAACCATTAATATGCTGTGTGATCTGGATCATAATTAACATATTAAAATTTTTACACTTTAACTCCAATAAAAATCATTTAAAATCATAAAGATAAAATAACACACCACCAGAAAACACATAAAAATTTCAATTGAAAACAAAATAAATCTCTTAATTTGATGGATATATGTGCCATAAAATGGGCTATTTCTCGTGCTCCGGTTCACAAATCCCATGGCAGGAAAGCAATATGACAAGCACTTTTTTTTACGATTTACTCGATACTTTATTGTCAGAGAGAGAGCATATTAATCATGTCTGGTTTGCCGGTGATAAATTCACACCTCCGCAATTCAGCTATCAGGTCAACTTTCCCCGGCTGGAACTGGTTATCCAGGGAGAATATGTAAATCAGATTGAAGATCCTGAGTCAGGAATTGCAACCGTAAAAATTATGGCAGGGGATGTGATTTATATTCCTCCCAACTGCTGGAATAAACCAGACTGGGAAAATGACTGTTCGGTATTGAGCCTGCTATTTGGCCGGCGTCAGCTGGGTTTCAGCCTTGTCAGTAAAAAAGCCAATGCGCCGGGCTTCTTTGATGTCCAGAAACACAGTATCCGGATGCGAACCGGTCACGCCGTCGATCATATTCTGGAGGCACTCAATGCACTGGCCGCCGAGCCATATAAAAGCCCGATGGATGATTATCTGCTTCTGGCTCTGATGAATTACTGCAAGTCGATGATTTCAACATTAGCTCCCGAATATCGTAAGAAGAGTGAAGATATTTATCAGGGAATCTGTATTTATATTCAGGAAAATTTTCACCGTCCTATCAACAGAAACAACATTGCAGAGCGGTTTAATATTTCCCCAAATCATCTCTCCAGAATGTTCAGACAGAAAGGGCACATGACATTAAATGACTATATGACATGGGTAAGGATAGAACGTGCTAAATTTATGCTCAGAAAATACCCGTTTAAACTTCACGAAGTTGCCATCCGCTGTGGCTATCAGGATGTAAACTATTTTTTCAGGATCTTTAAACACAAGACAGGCTGTACACCCAGTGAATACAGAAGGCTGAATCAGGATGGTTCACGGGCAAGAGTATGATAAAAAATGGCTTGCAACGCCCTGGTATCAAAAGTCCGGAGCAGTGCCTGGCAGAAAGAGTCATCCAGCAGATTCCGGGAAAGACGGGTGACGGCACGAATCATACCGATACCGGGAGACTGTGGCAGAAACAGCACAATCACCAGATTTACCGGCCCCCGGCCTGACTGCCAGTCTACCGGATAATTTAACCGCATAACGCCAAGAGATGGACGCTTCACCAACGCACTCATAATGTGAGGAAAGGCAATCCCGTCTTTGATGTAAGTGGAAGAAATGGCTTCTCTTTCATTCAGCGCCCTGAAAATCGCTTTCCTGTCGACAAACCGGAACATCCCGCTCAAACGGGTCATCAAATCCGCTTTAT
The DNA here is from genome assembly GCF_024346755.1 of Vibrio aerogenes. Classification (NCBI taxonomy): domain Bacteria; kingdom Pseudomonadati; phylum Pseudomonadota; class Gammaproteobacteria; order Vibrionales; family Vibrionaceae; genus Vibrio; species Vibrio aerogenes. The sequence continues at coordinate 3,060,434 of NZ_AP024861.1, forward strand.
GCGTCGTATTATTCCCTTTTTTATCAAATATATACCGGTAATCAAAATCAAACGGGAGTTGAAAAGCAGGGTGACATAATTCCGGTAACTGACGGCGGTGACGTTGTGTCGCTTCCACAATGTAAAAATGTTCCGAGATGAAGTCCGTTAACACCATACAGGCCAGTTCAGCATCTAATCCGTCAATCCATAACTGACATAACTGATCAGGCTTGCCACCCAGACTCATCACCTCCAGTACTTTTTCTGTATGACACCCATTACCCGCTGTAATGTTTCTGAAGGTCACAACAGAACGAAAGTAACTGACTAAAACCTTCAGCTGATTGAGCTGCCAAAGCACCAGGCCATCAGCCCCAATCAGAAAGGTGATCTGACACTGAATCTTCATTTATCCAGCCAGGCTTTGACACCGTTGAAGCACTGCATTGACATTCGTCAGTACTTCCTCGATCGTGACACAGTGAATTTTACTCCCGGTAAATCGTGCCCGGTGTTCAATTTCTATATCAGAGGCAATCAGTACGACATCGGCCTGCGTAATATCTGTTGCATGAAGCTGGTTCTCGATCCCCATTGCCCCCTGAGTTTCAACTTTGATGTGAATGTTCATCCGGGAGGCTTCTTTATTTAAAACATCAGCCGCCATATAAGTATGAGCAATCCCGGTCGGGCAGGCAGTTACGGCAACAATTCTCATCAGAAATCCTTTACTGTTTCAAAACCATCAGACATACCGGACTTGCCGGACTAATATTGCATATCCGAAGGTATCGTCATTGCTTCTTCGTTCAACTTTGGCCGTTGACCGCCTTTTCTCCGGAATTGCTTTAACTGGAAGACATACGCCAGCACCTGTGCCACGGCAACAAACAAGCCGTCAGGGATTTCCTGCTCCAGTTCCGTTGTATGATAAAGTGCACGAGCCAGAGGCGGCGCCGGTACGATATCGATTTGGTGCTCTCTTGCCACTTCCCTGATTTTAAGGGCGACATGATCAATCCCTTTCGCCACAACCACCGGTGCTTTATCCGTATTTTGCTTGTAACGCAGTGCCACAGAAAAGTGATCCGGGTTGGTGACGATGACATCGGCCTGAGGCACCTCCGACATCATCCGTCGTTGCGCGGCTTCACGCTGCAACATACGGATACGACCTTTGACTTCCGGGCGACCTTCCGTTTCTTTGTGCTCATCTTTCACTTCCTGCTTAGTCATTTTCAACTGATTCGCATGTTGCCAAATCTGAAATGGGATATCGATCGCGACAACAATCAGCAACGAACAGCTAATCAGTAAGATAAAATCGAGCAGGATATCCAGCGCATGAAAAATATTTTGTGGAAATGTATCCTGACTTAACTGGAATAAATCCGCTTTTGAACCATGAATCAAATAAAAAGCGACACCGGCAACCAAGGCGACTTTCAGTATTGATTTGAGCAATTCAACCCAGCTTTGCAGCCCAAACATCCGCTTGAGACCACTTAACGGATTCATCTTAGAAAACTTTGGTCTGGCGGCTTCCGCTGAGACCGAGATCCCCCCCACACCAATTGAGCCGATAAATGCAGCAATAAACAAAATAATTAAGATAATCAGTGTTGGTAAAATAAGGCTGGCCAGTGAACCACTTAAAATATCAAACAGCTTGGTCAGATCGAAGATTTCTTCCCGGTTCAGACTAAATAACCGGGTCATCAGAGCATATAGTGCTTTCGCCAGACTTTCACCAAACCACATCAAAGACACAGCACCAATCACCAGAACCGAAACCGATGCTAATTCTTTCGAGCGGGCCACCTGCCCTTTTTCCCGGGCTTGCTGTAGCCTTCGGGGGGGTGGCATCTTCTGTGCGTTCCTGTCCGTCCGATTCTGCCAAAACCGCCTCCTGTGATCAGTTGCTGTCAGGATCAACCGACCCTAACAATCCAACCGGATTAAACGACAAATTTGCGATTGTCCCTGTAACCAGTATGCCTCGTAGTGTGTATATAAACCACTGACGATATACCAGCACAGTAATAAGCCCACTAACAGAGCAAAAGCAAAACCCAGTGAAAAGATATTGAGCTGTGGTGCAGCACGGGTCATCACCCCAAAAGAAAGGTTAATCGTTAGTAAGGCAATGATTCCGGAAAGCGACATGCTGAGCGACACTTTAAACATGATCCCAAACCAGGTCGCAAGTTCGCGAAAATCAACAGCCCCCAGGCTGCCTTTACCAATCGGTAATGAGGTAAAACTATAAGCCACCAGCTGGATGAGTTTCAGGTGCCCGTCAGTCGCCAGAAAAAACATGGTGGCCAGCAGCATAAAAAACTGACCTAATAACGGCGTGTTCTGTCCGTTTGCAGGATCCACCATGGAAGCAAACCCCAAACTGGATTGCATCCCGATAATCTGTCCGAGCATCACAAATGTCTGGACCATGAACTGAGTCACAGTGCCCATCGCGACACCAATCAGAATTTGTTCGAAAGTAATGATAAAGCCTTGCAGGGAGAGTAATTCTATATCGCGGGGAACCGCAGGAATCACTGGCATTAAAGCGAACGTAATCGCTAAAGAAAGATACAGACGAATCCGGGCTGAAACAAAGCGGGCTCCGGTCACATTCATGACCATCAACATGGCAGAAATGCGGGTTAGCGGCCAAAAATAGGTCGCGATCCAGTCTAAAACAATACCTGCCGGAAACTCCATATCTGCCGCCTGCTTTAATATAAGACCTGAGGCAAACGCTCAATCATCGAAAAGAAAAACTCCATCAATATACGGGTCATCCAGTGAGCAAACATCATCAGCGCCAGCAAAGTCACAATCAAACGGGGCAAAAAACTCAGTGTTTGTTCATTGATAGATGTTGCTGCCTGAAAAACAGCCACAACCAAACCGATTAATAAGCTTGGTACAATAATCGCTGAAACCATGAGCAGGACTATCCATAATGCATCCCGAAAAATCTCAACAAATATTTCCGGTGTCATATCCTTCTCCCTACAGCGCAAAACTGCCGGCTAGTGTCGACAAAATCAGATTCCAGCCATCAACCAAAACAAACAACATTAATTTGAATGGCAGGGAAACAATCATTGGTGACAACATCATCATACCCATTGCCATCAGAACCGATGCAACAACCAGATCAATAATCAAAAAAGGTAAAAAAAGCATAAATCCGATCTGAAAGGCCGTTTTCAGCTCTGAAGTAATAAATGCCGGAATAAGTACAGACATTTCCACCTGCTGAGGATCTTTTGCCTCAGAACCAGACATCCCGACAAATGTTTCCAGATCTTTGACCCGGGTCTGTTTCAGCATGAAAGCTCTCATCGGTTCCTGAGCCAGCTGAAATGCCTCTTTTGCCTTAATCTGCTCATTCAGATAAGGTTGCAACGCCTTCTGGTTTATCTCATGAAATACAGGCGACATAATGAAAAAAGTCAAAAACAGAGAAATACCAATAATCACCTGATTTGACGGTGTTTGCTGAAGCCCCATCGCCTGACGTAAAATCGACATCACCACAACAATCCGGGTAAATGACGTCATCAGAATAACAATCGCCGGTAAAAAGCCCAGCATTGTCATCAATGCCAGAATCTGCAGATTAATTGAATAATCTTCACTTCCGTCCGGATTCACTTTCATTGTGATTGCAGGAATTCCGGGAACGCCGGCATGATTGACATTTTTTCCGGTTGCCGTCGTTGCACTCCCTCCCGGATTGGTGACACTTTGTGTCACCTGACTACTTGCAGGTGTCGCCGCATCTTCAGCCCACAAAGCCGAAGAAAATAACGCAGAACAAGAAATCAGACAGACAATCATTAACCGGTTGAAACAACCTTTCAAACATCGTTGAATTAAAAAAATTAGTTTCATCATTTTTTCATTAACCGGGCTAACTGACTGGCAAAAGAATTTTGGGATCCTACCGGAGAATCGACCTCAAGTGGTGTTTCAAGGCGTGAAATCAACTGGATTGACTGGCTTGTCACGCCTACAAGAAACTGTTCTTCACCCGCCTGGACTATCAGCAGTCTTTCTTTGGTTCCGACAGGAAGCTGGCGAATGACGGATAAACCTTTCTGATGCCCTAAAGCGGGAAGACGCATTCTTTTCAGTAAAACAGCTAAAATCAGAATAAAGACAACGACAAAGATCAGGGAGCCTAACGTTGTCAATATATCAATCTGGCTGCCGGGTGCAGCAGCCAACGCAGGAAAAGAAAAAAACAACAGTCCTGTTAAATAATGCTTCATGGACTACCTTAGTTTTTTTATACGTTCAGTCTGGCTGATAACATCGGTAAGGCGAATACCAAATTTATCGTTCACAACCACAACTTCGCCATGAGCGATCAATGTTCCATTCACAAGTACATCCAGAGATTCACCGGCAATACGATCCAGCTCAACGACAGACCCCTGATTGAGTTGCAATAAATTCCGGATACTAATCTGTGAGCGTCCGACTTCCATAGAAATCGTCACCGGAATATCCATGATTGTATCCAGTTTCCGCCGCTCATCATCAGAAATAGGCGAAGACGTATCTTCCAGCTCATCTAAAGGTGCAGCTGTTACTTCATCGCCATCTGACGACGCATCAGGGTCTTCTCCTAAAGCTGCCGCCCACTCATCTGCCAGCATTTGATCATCAAGTTCAGAATCAGACATCTTCGCTACCTACTCATTTTATTAACTATCAAGTTCATCTTCTTTTTCAAGATCAGAAAGAATATTCTCACTTAAAAAAGCCAAATCAGTTTTCACCACATCCGGGCGCTTAATTTTCTCTGAAACCTGTACAGCAAGCTTATCTTCTGAACGCCCCATCTTCACCCGGAAGGTAGGCAGCTCTTCGACAAACATCACCGCATGCTCAGGCATATCAATCGGAATGACATCTCCGGGACGCAGCTCCATTAAATCACGCAACGCCAGATCTTTTTCAAGCAAATTGACACGGAAGTTCACCGGGACATCCATGATTTCCTCGCGGAGCGCTGAACTCCAGCGGACGTCGGTTTCCATCTTATCCGACTGAACCCCGGCATCGAGCAATTCACGAATCGGTTCAACCATGGAATAAGGCATCACCATGTGGAAATCACCACCCCCACCTTCAACTTCAATATGGAAGGAGCTGACGACAATCACTTCCGTCGGGCTGACAATATTTGCCATACTGGGGTTCACTTCGGAGTCGAGATATTCAAACTCAACCCCCATCACCGGCGACCATGCTTCTTTGTAATCACCAAATACAATTTTTAATAACAGTTGAATGACCCGGCGCTCTGTTGGTGTAAACTCCCGCCCTTCAATCCGGGTTTGAAAACGGCCATCACCACCAAAAAAGTTTTCCACTAAAATGAAAACCAGCCGGGCTTCCATCGTGATCAATGCTGTACCCTTCAATGGCCGGAAACGGACCATATTCAGACTCGTTGGGACATATAATGTATTTTGGTATTCACCAAACTTCATCATTTGAACCCCGTTGATCGCCACTTCAGCGGTCTTTCTCAGCATATTGAACAGACTAATACGCATATGACGGGCAAAGCGTTCATTGATCAACTCAAGTGTGGGCATCCGGCCACGAACAATCCGGTCCTGAGATGAAAAATCAAAATTTGTCATCTCCGAATTATCGGGCTCTAACCCATCATCATCATCATCAACGTCATCAACACCGTGCAAGAGCGCATCAATTTCGTCCTGGCTTAATAGATCGGTCACATTTCACCTTATTGCATTACAAAATCAGTAAACAGAACTCTCTCAATCACGGGTTCACCAACCGCTTTTGTGAGTGCTGTTTTTATATCTTCAGTCGCTTTATTTCTGAGTTCAACCCGTCCATTGGGCGTTCTTAACTGCTCAACCGTCGCAGACGCAAAAGTTGATAACAGTGAACTTTCGATCAATGGAGAATGATAACGTGCCAGATTCTCATTTTTTGAGCCCCGAACCATCAGCTGAACTTTAATCTGAACCATGCGATCTCGCTTATCGCCGGTAATATTAAAGACAAATGGCTGAGCCAGACTGACATAAACAACCGGTGAGCTGGACTGCTTCGTCTGCTCCTGCATCTGTTCAGAATCATCCGCGCTTTGATCATCAGAACCCATCAGGAAAAATGCTGCACCACCGCCACCCAGTAACAAAACAACCACGGCGATGATAATAATCAGCAGCTTGTTTTTGCCTTTTGGTGCACCTTCTAATTCTTCATCTGCCATATTTTTCTCTTAATTATCAGATTCTAAAAATAAACTAGGCGTAATAGCTAATTCCATCACGCTTTTCAGTAACATTCAAATCAAGTTTAACACCTGTATCAGGATTGTCTTCTGCAAAACCTGAATCTTTGCGTTGTGACGATACGTGTTCTGCAGAATGACTGTTTCCTGACGCAGCGTACCCTTGCTGCTGATTCGAGCCTTGCTGCTGAACACTGGTTTCACCCAGCTGAACCCCTTGCTGTGTCAGCATATCACGCAAGCGCCCCATTGAATGCTCAATGACATCACGAGCCTGATTATTCGCGACAGTAAAATGAACGGTTGCCTGATCACCAGCCATGTGCATGCGGATATGCATTCGTCCCAGTTCCGGTGGATCAAGGCGAATATCAATATTCTTCAGGTTTTTAGACATCATCATATGGATTCTTTCTGAAAGCTGATCCGCTGCAATATCCTTATTGATAAAAACCGGAGACTGACTCTGAACCTGTTCTGCTCTTAACTGCCCCATCTGACCGGTTACCGACGATAAATGTTGTGCAACAGACTCCCCGTGGCCAGCGGCAAAAGCATCAGAGGTCAAAGCACTCTTTTTTTCACCCAGTGCATTCAGAGCCTGTTTATCGGTCCACTGTTTTGTAAAATTAGCTCCCGCCTGGCCGGATGCTGAGACATTTTGCTGAATTTGAGCCTGGAGGGAGTTCAGCTCCTGGCCTGCAACAGTTCCTTGCTGCAACATCGGGTTATCAGTGGCCAGAGCACTTCCCTGCAATGTATTTCCCTGATGCAATGTATTTCCCTGATGCAATATATTTCCCTGAGATGACAGCATATGTGCAGAACCCTGAGGCAGTTGCTGCCCTTTATGGGAATGATTCAACAACTGTGATGAGGCGTGATTGATTTGTTCTTTATGGACTGCTTTAAGATTTTCAGCTTCAGCCAGTACGGCATCATCCGGTAGTCCGTTTTGCTTCTCTGCCCCGTCCACTCTGTCTGTCTGACGAAGAGAACCCGCGTCCTGACCCTGAAGGCCATGACCAGCGGTAACTGCCGCCGAATGTTGAGCTGAAGTTTGCCCTTCACCTGTCATATCAGCCTGTTTTGCTATGTCTGAATTTGCCTTTGCAATCTGCCCTGGCGGCAGCAAATCAGAGGAAACAGCCTGAGAGCCGTCGTTTGTATCATCAAGGTGAGTCTGCTTATTTTCCTGATTTTCTTCTGATGCTGGCAATTCTTTGCCGTCTTTCCCAATTAACTGTTGGCTGGCTGTTTTCAACCGGGACAAAACTTCCTGCCCTTCACCGACGACTTGGTTCGCTGCATTTTTTTGCTGTTGATCCTGCTCAAAATCAGACACCAATCCCGCATCATCAGCATCAGCGACTTTACCTGTGTCAATGAGCTCATCTACACCCGCTTCACCTGCATTTACAACAAGCTGCCCATCGCTGTCTGCGTCGTTTACACCATCCACTTCATCTTGCTGCAAACCATGAACAGAATCAGAAGCTAATTTTTGTGCTTCTCCGTTTTTTTCAGAAGCGTCTCCACCGAAAATAGCAGCTAGTCTGGATAAAAAACTGTCAGAACTCCCTTCGGATGATGGGTCAGATACAACTTCATGGCCACTTTTTTCAACACGTGTGGCATCTGAATGATTTTTTTGAGAACCTGAAGGCGATATGAGATTTAAATTCATGTACAAGACTCGCGTAAATAAAACCTGATTCAGCTTCATAGAAAACTGACAAACTTCTTAGTCATATTACAAAGCAAAAATCAAGCCACTATAGTGAAAGTCTTACATCAATCGGTCTGATGAACGACGACGTGCATACTGAAGCGTACAAAATTCGTCAAGCTGTCGTTGCTCTCTTCTTATTTCAGCATTTTCTTTTTCAGCTTGCCGCTTATCGATCAACCATTCATAAGAACGGCGGGTTTTCCGGGTATCCAGCCAATGCTCCCGGCAATTTTCTACCTGCTGTTTAAAATGGGACTCTGCACTTTTCTGCTTAGATAAGGTTTCATCTAACTGAGTGAGGAAGCGGTTTAAATGGCTGTACTGACTGGCTGTCAGACCATTCTTTCCTCTCTCAACCAATTGATTACAATAGTCCAGACGATACTGCTCGATTTGCCTGAGCTGTTCATAGTAACCATCGAGTTCCTGACGTGCCTGATTCAGCGCCATGACTGCTTTTTCTTCATGTTCTTTTGACTGTTCAAGTAAAAAATCAAGCGCATTTTCCATAATATCAAGACTCTACCTGTAAAACATGTTTGAGCATATTAATACTCATATCGTATGGCACGGTTTCCTTCATTTGTTGCTGCAGGAATGCGTCAATCTTGGGTTTGAGTGTGAATGCCTGATCAATAGCAGGATCTGAGCCAGCTTTATAAGCGCCGATCGAAACCAGATCCTGATTTTTACGGCACACCGACAGTATTTGCCTGACGGCCTTCGACATAAATAAATGTTCTTCAGACGTGATTTGCGGCATAACACGACTCACAGATTTCTCGACATCAATCGCAGGATAATGCCCTGCATCCGCAAGTTCACGTGAAAGTACAATGTGTCCATCTAAAATTGCACGTGATGCATCTGCAATCGGATCCTGAAGATCATCACCTTCAGTAAGTACGGTAAAGAACGCAGTAATCGATCCCTGGCCATCTCCTCCATTACCGGCACGCTCGACAAGTGCTGGTAATTTAGCAAAAACAGACGGCGGATACCCTTTAGTTGCCGGCGGCTCGCCAACAGATAGAGCAATTTCACGTTGCGCCTGGGCAAAACGGGTCAAGGAGTCCATCAGCAATAACACATCTAAGCCCTGATCCCTGAAGTACTCAGCGATGGTTAATGCTGTCTGACATCCTTTTAAACGCATTAAAGGGGAAGAATCCGCAGGAGCAGCAACAACGACTGCCCGCTGACGACCATCGACACCGAGTATTTCATCAATGAATTCTTTGACCTCACGTCCCCGTTCACCAATCAATCCAACCACCACCACCTGAGCAGTTGTTCCCCGGGTCATCATGCCCAGCGTAACCGATTTACCGACACCCGAACCGGCAAATAAGCCTATCCTTTGTCCTTTTCCGACCGTCAATAATCCATTCACGGATTTCAAACCAACGTCCAGAGGTTCTGTAATCGGTTTTCTGAGTAAGGGGTTGATTGCAGAAACATGAAAAGCGGCTTTTTGCTCCGTGTAAATCGGCCCCTGTCCATCTAAAGGCAGGCCAACACCATCAATTACCCGCCCTAACAGTTCCATGCCAACAGGAATACCGGCTTCTTCAGTCATTGGGGTCACTTTGGCTCCGGGTAACACACCGGCAGTCTGCTCACTCGGCATCAAAAAAAGGTGTTCTCCGGAGAAACCGACTACTTCGGCTTCCATTTCTCCGGACATCGTTTCAACTTTACATAAACTACCGACAGGTGCTTTACAACCCGTCGCTTCCAAAGTTAACCCAACGACCCGGACCAGCTTTCCCGAGGCAACCGGACGGGATGAAAGCCCTTGCGTTTTGTACTGTGCAAGTCTCTCTTCAAGTGCTAACACGCGTCACCACCATGTCGGTTTTTACCGCTAAAATTCTGTAAGACAGTCCGTAGCCGCTCTTCCATACGGTAAGTCACACCGGACTCACCTGCTTCGATTTCAACGTCTCCCCGACTGAGAGAAGGCTCAGACACTAACTGCCACTGGCGTAATTCAAGCGCTTCATCACCGTAGGCATCACGAATAATTGCAACATCCTCCGGGTTCAGTTTCAGGGTAATTTCATGTCCGGCGATAGGCAGTGACTCAACACAAGCTTTGATGGTATCTAAGATAATTTGCGGATTGATCTGCACTTCAACATGCACGACTTCTCTGACTAATCCAAGAACCATGTCAACTAATTGTCTTTCCACCTGACTATTCATCAAAGCTAATGGCTGGGCGAACTGATTCGCTAAATCAATAAAATGTTCAGTATGCTCACGAATCGTATCCTGCCCGGCTTCAAGACCTTCGGATTGTCCCTGAGCAAAACCTTCAGCATGACCGGCTTCAATGCCTTCTGCTTTTCCTTTTTCAAAACCTTGTTTGAAACCAGCTTCCTGCCCCTGAAGCAAACCTTCCTGATACGCTCCCTGACGGATCAGCTCGATTTCTTCTTCAGTCAGTTCAGCCGGCCCTTCATCAACAGGCGAGTTCTTTTCAGGAATCCATCCGGGATCATAGTTGAGCGCCGTTTCCTTCGCTCCGGTCGCAACGTCCTGACCATAGTCAGGCAACCCCCAACGTTTTGCTTCAGCGACATCATTATCCTTTCCGGGACGTAAAAAGCCTCGTTTTCTCTCGGACATTTTTATTTCCTAACTAAAAGCAGTACTTGTAAGAACCATACCTATTGATAATGTGCTTAAAATTATAAGAACTCGTCAGCACCACCTGACAACATAATTTCACCGTTGTCAGCCATTTTACGGGCAATGGCAAGAATCTCTTTCTGAGCAGCTTCCACATCTGAAACCTTGATCGGTGGCATCGCTTCGAGGTCATCTCTGAGCAATTCAGAAGCACGTTTGGACATATTTTTGAAGATCTTATCTTTCAGTACGTCATCCGCACCTTTCAGAGCTCTCTGCAGAACATCCTGAGGCACATCACGCAACAGCTTCTGAATACCCTGATCGTCAACTTCAGCAAGGTTTTCAAAGATAAACATCAGATCCTGAATCTGAGTGGCCAGATCTTCATCCAGATCCCGCATTTGTTCCATCAGGACGCCTTCGATATTATTATCCATGTAGTTCATAATATCGGCTGCAGCTTTCAAACCACCAATCTTCGCAGCCTGAGCACCAGCCTGACCAGCAAACTGTTTCTCCATGATTTCATTTAATTCAGCCAGCGCTGAAGGCTGAACCTCCTCAAGGTTTGCAATACGCATCATCAAATCTAATCGATCACGCTCTGCAAACTGCGCCAAAATTTCGGCGGACTGATCCGGTTCAAGGTAGGAAAGAACGATTGTCTGGATCTGCGGGTGCTCATTCACAATAATGGTAGCAACCTGGCGCGGGTCCATCCATTTCAGTGAATCCAGACCTTTAGAGCCGGTCCCCAGCAGAATCTGGTCAACCAGATTATTTGCTTTATCTTCACCTAAAGCCGCAACCAGTGCATTCCGCATGAAGTCTTCACTCCCCATCCCGATATTCGTAAACTTCTGAATATCTTCGAGGAAAGCACGATGCACAGCACTTACTTTATTCTGGCTCAGCTCACTTGCCTTCGCCATTGCACTACCAACACGCTGAACCTGCTTCGGTTCCAGATAGCGAATGATCCCCGCGGCATCGCCTTCATTCAGACTCAGGAGCAAAATTGCAGCTTTCTCGTCGCCGGAAATTGAAGCAATATCAGCGGCTTCGGCAGGGACAACTTCCCCGCCTTCAGTCTTATTCTCTTCTTCAGCCATGACTCATCCAGTTTTTCACAACCTGAGCTGCCAGTTCAGGTTCATTTGCAACAAGTGCTCTGACAGCTTTCAGCACATCTTCATCTTTATGCAGATTAGGCAGGTCAATGGAGGAACCAAATTCAAACAGTTCACCACCATCAATATCACTACCAATCAGACTGGTTTCACCGTCCGCACCGATAGGCAAGCCATCTGGTCCGTACAATTCATCGTCTTCATCCACAGCAGGGTTGATAAGTTTTTTCATTGCAGGTCTGACAAGAACCAGAACAATAACAATGATAACCAATGCACTGGCCAGCCATCGGACCCAATCGCCAAAGTTTGGATTTTCCCAGATAGGCACATCAGCAATCTGATCAACTTCAGGTTTAGCAAAGCGCATACTCAAAACATTGAGCAAATCTCCACGCTGTTGGTTAAATCCAACCGTACCAATCAAAATCTGACGGATAGATGCCAGCTCCTGATCACTGAGCGGTTCGTAGGTCACTTCACCCGTCTCCGGATTAACCTTCTCACGACTTTTCACCGCGACTGCCACTGTCTGCCGGGTGATCACCCCCGTCTGTTTCCGTTCATGACTGATCGTCGTATCCAGCTCATAATTTTTCGTCGCTTCTTTATGAACGGATCCCTGACCCAGCGTAGAACCATCTTTTAACTGAGCAATGTCTTCCGGTATCGAAGAGTCTGCCGGGGGCTGGTTACTTAATGCTCCGGGAACACCAGCAACAACATTGCTGTTGTTATAATCTTCCAGGGTATATTCACTTCGGGTCGAAGGCGTATTCGGATCAAAACGCTTTTTCGTCTGTTCAACAGCGCTGAAATCCAGCTCTACATCAACCTGAGCGGTATATTGTCCGAAGCCCAGAATCGGAATGAGCACAGAATCAATTTTCTCACGTAAAGATTGCTCTTGCTTATGCTCAAGTTCTTGCTCTTTGCGTCGTGCTGCTGACAGTTCATCCTCGGATCCGGAGCTTAGTAATCTGCCATGCTGATCCGTCACGGTAATCCGGTTATTCTTCATTCCCGGAACAGCACTCGCCACCATATCAACAATCGAATCAACTTCTTCCTGTTTTAAATTAGCACCGGTTTTCAGCGTCAGAAATACGGAAGCGGAGGCTTCCTGATTATGACGGACAAAAACGCTTCGCTTCGGCATTGCTAATAAAACCCGGGCCTTGCGCACCTGATTCATCGCTTCGATAGCCTTTGCCAGCTGTCGCTCACGGCTCAGTTTCAGACGCTCAATTTCAAGCCTTTGAGAAACGCCAAATCCCATATCCTGTAATAAGATATCATCTCCGGCTTCCTTCTCCTGATTCAGGCCTGCACGGGCCAGATCAAGCTTTAATCCACTGTAGTCATTTGCAGGAACCAGGATGGTGTTACCATCCAGTTTATATTCAAGTTTCTTTTGATCGAGATAGTCTAATACAGAAATCAGCTCTTCGGTTTCATAGGCCCCCAGAGGACGCATTTCTGGTTCTCTGACCCAGAAAAACAGCATCAGGATTAAGGCGACACAGATAGAAATCGATAAGACAAGCACAACCTGACGAATCAGATCGAGGTCACCTGATGCAAAGTCAAAACGAGAAGAACTTTTCTCATCTAAATCAGGGTTTTGATCATCGATAGCTAAATCGCTTCCGGAGATAGCCGAGTCCGCCCCACTATTGCTCAGAGCAAGATCTGTTGATTGATTTTCTTCAGCCACGTTATTTTCCTAAAAACTACACCGGCATATTCATCAATTCTTTATAAGCATCGACAAGTTTATTACGAACCTGAATCGTTGCTTCAAAAGCAACACTCGCTTTATTTCTGGCAATCATGACATCAGATAATGAAACACCTTCATCACCCCGATCAAATTTTTCCTGTAATGTGCCTGATGTCTTTTGCAGAGAATTCACATTATTGATTGCTTTACTTAGCATATTGCCAAAATCTGAACTGACAGACTGACCCGTTGCAAAAGGCTTCTGACTCCCGGCTTCTATCATCATTGCCTGCATTTCGTTTTGTAATCCATCTAATCTCATGTCTACCTCAATAGCCAATTCTTTGACTCAAACAATTCAATCTATAGCTTAATCAGCAATTACTATGCCAGTTTAAAAATGTACAATTAACAAGGGATATCAATGCCTGCATCCCGCATTTTGGCTAATTTATAGCGCAAAGTACGGGGACTGATCCCCAGTCTTTCAGCCATTTCTTTACGACGGCCATTACATGCAATTAATGTTTCCATGATGATGGAAAACTCCTGATCTCTGAGTTCTCCCCCCAGATCAGAAGAATTTGACAATTTTCTGACATGATCCTGTCGAGTCTCAGTTTTGACATCGAGCCCCGGTATAGGTAAATCGTGATCTTCTTCAATGATCATCTGAAGTGTGCCGGCATCTTCCCAGTCAACCCCTTCAAGTAAAATATGATCTTCACTGATTTGACTATTTTCACTGAGTATCAAAGCACGCTGCACCACATTATCTAACTCCCGCACATTGCCGGGCCAGTTATATTGCAGCAACTTCTCAATGGCAGCTGATGAAATACCGGGCACAGCCTGCCCCAGCTTTTTACAGTGTCGCTCCACCAGGTGCTTCGCCAGCGGCTCAATATCTCCGGGGCGATCTTTTAAGGCGGGCCAACTGATAGGAAATACATTCAAACGGTAGTATAAATCCTCACGGAAATTTCCCTCCTGAACATATTGTTTTAAATCCCGGTTACTGGTTGCCAAAACCCTGACATCAAGCTGAATACTTTTACGACTTCCCAGCCTCTCGACTTCTCTTTCCTGCAAGACGCGTAACAGTTTTGCCTGGAGGTTCAGGTCCATTTCACTAATTTCATCAAGCAGAATGGTCCCCCCCTGCGCCTGCTCAAATTTTCCCGGACATGCCTGAACAGCACCAGTGAAAGCACCTTTTTCATAACCAAATAATGTCGCTTCCAGCATATTGTCCGGGATCGCAGCACAGTTGATCGCCACAAAAGGCCCATCTTTTCTCATCGATGCATTGTGAATATAGCGAGACATCACTTCTTTGCCTGAACCACTCGGCCCGAGAACCATCACATTTGCATCGGTTTTTGCCACTTTATCTGCCAGAGCTAACAGTTTTAAACTCTTATCATCTGCAACAACGGCATCCCCGTTATCTTCTGACTGAACAGGTGCATAACGGCTCACCATGTTGAGCAGCACTTCAGGTGCGAACGGCTTCGCCATATAGTCAATTGCACCTTCCTTCATCGCTGCCACAGCATCTTCAATATTTGCATAAGCTGTCATTAATAAGACAGGAAGGTTAGGCCAGTGCTGCTTGATATTCCGGAGTAAAGCCAACCCACCCATACCTGCCATTTGAACGTCAGATACGACAATATCGATTGATTCCGTTTTCAGTTTAAGTAAGGCATCTTCGGCACAATCAGACTCAACCCATCCATAACCAGCTAAAGCCAGGGTATCAACCAGTGCTTCTCTTAATCCTTCATCATCTTCAACAATTAATACTTTGCTCTGCGCCATTTATTTATTCTCCCGTCTCTGTAGTTGAGTGAGAAATTGTTCTTTCCAGGGGGATACAAATCGTAAAACAGGCGCCATCCCCTTCTTTGGAGATGAGTTCTAGCCTGCCATCGTGTGCCCGGCAAACCATCTGAACCACCGCCAGGCCTAAGCCTGTTCCCTGAGAGCGTGTGGTAAAAAATGGCTCCATAATCTTATGCTGCATTTCTTTGGGAATACCGGGGCCATTGTCCTGAACAGAAATTCTGAGTTCAGCGCTGACTGTGCGGCAAAATACATCGACCTGCGCGCCCTTACCTGCATTCTGGATTGCATTCATAACCAGATTGCTTAACGCTGAAGCAATTGCATTGGAGTTCCCGAGTACACAAGTCTCCGGAGACTCGACTTCCTGTCCGTAATCAATTTGATAACTCTGTATTGCGGCTTCAACCATCGGATAAAACTCATCCATCAGAGATGAGATTTGAAATGAGCTGACGACTTTGTTATCGCCACCTTTAGCGAATAACAACATGTCATTGACTTGCTTATCCAGATCATGAAGCCTGTCCATCAGTTTAGTCTGAAATCTGCTCCGGGTCGTTGAAGGTAAATTAGGAGAAGCCAGATTGGAAGCATAAAGCATTGCACTGGAAAGTGGCGTGCGTACCTGATGTGCCAGTGAAGCAACCATTCGGCCCAAAGAGGACAATCGTTGTAAATCACTGACTCTGGACTGAAGTAAACGCGTCTCAGTTAAGTCTGTAATTAAAATCAGCTGACCGGTTGTTGATGCAGAGATCGCCAGGCGGACTCTGCATCCATTTCTTAATGAGACTTCATGGCCATCATCTTCCCGTGGCGCAAAAGCAGCCTGAATCACGGCGATCCATTTCTCTCCAACCAGCGGCACTTCCAGTAATCGTTGCGCTTCAGGGTTTGCTTCCCTGACAATACCTTGCGTATCAAGCAAAATCACACCTGCAGGCATGACATCAATCACCTGCTTATATCGCTCAACCTGATCTTCAATAGAGTCGAGATGAGAAAGTTGCGCCTGAACCGGGGAACCCTGCATATTAATTTTTCTGTTAAATAAAAAAGATTAAAGGTCTGAAAGCAAAAAGCATTCCAGACCTTTAATATCTTTAAAATCAACAGCTTATGTATTTGGCATTCAATATATGACAATATATTGACTCGGCTTTAATAATAATCTAACGATTCATATTATACTTTTTCATCTTTTCAACCAGTGTCGTGCGACGCATACCCAGCATGTCAGCAGCCCGTGCAACAACACCATCCTGAGCGTCAAGAGCCTGATGAATTAAACTGACTTCCAGATCGGCTAACACTTCCTTCAGATTGATGCCCTCAGGCGGTAAAGCATCTGGTGCATGCATGTTTCCGCCAATATTCTGCTCCATATCATTTAAGCTGAAATCTTCAGCAAAAATACTCGCAAATACATCTCTTTCCTGCTCTTCCATCGTACCCTGATGGATGATGTTTTGGTTTGCCTGGAATTCAGGTACATCACCGTAACGATATTTTGCAGGTAAATGATTCACATCCACCAAACTGTCAGGATACAGGATTGTCATCCTTTCAACTAAATTGGCAAGCTCCCTGACATTTCCGGGCCACTCATGCTCCATCAGAGACTGAATCGCACGGGGAGTAAAATGAACGGTAGTACCACAATCCGTTTCTGTTCGGTTCAGTAATTCCTGTAAGAGCAAGGGAACATCTTCTTTACGGTGTTTTAATGCCGGCATCTCAATCGGGAAAACATTCAACCGATAATACAGGTCTTCCCGAAAAGCTTCCTGAGCAATCATCGACTCCAGATTCCGGTGAGTCGCTGCAATCACTCTCACATTCACCTTAATCGTGGTATTTCCCCCGACGCGTTCAAAACAACGTTCCTGCAGAACACGTAGTAACTTTACCTGCATAGCCATTGGCATATCACCAATTTCATCCAGAAATAAAGTGCCACCTTCCGCCAGTTCGAAACGACCTTTTCGTGAGGTTAATGCCCCGGTAAATGCCCCTTTTTCATGGCCAAATAATTCACTCTCCAGTAAGTCGCCCGGTATCGCACCACAATTAATCGGGACAAAGGGACCTTTGTTTCTGGATGAATGAGAATGGATATTTCTTGCAACAACTTCCTTCCCGGTTCCTGACTCACCGAGAATCAACACATTGGCATCAGTCCGGGCAACCTGCTCAATTAAATGCCGAACTTCTCGAATCCCGAAACTCTTTCCGACTAAACTCTGGAACAACTTACTTTTGTTATCCGATGCCTGTTTTCGTCGTCCGCCAAAGTCCTTACAGTGCCGCAAAGCTTCTGAGAGCTGTGGATAATTTAACGGAAGTGCCAAATCCCCCAAATACGCTGCAAACTTATCCAGTGCATAGGGTTGTTTGTCCAGTTTTAACAGAGGGATATGATTTGCTTCCTGCAAATGATGTTCAATTGTAGGAGAAAGCTGCTTGTCTTTGAATGAACCCAGTATACAACCGGCCCATAAAACGGACCAATCTATCCGCTCACTTTGGGATGAAGCAACGATTTCACAAGACTCGCCAACAAATTCCATAATCGTACTGATATGTTGACGAATTGCAGGATCATCCTCAATCACGAGCAGTTTCGCTAAACCTTGCATAGGTAAGTCTATTTGCCTTTATTCAAACAATTGCTGTTAATGTTTTGTTCTATTTCATCTGATACTGAATTAACAATAGACAAAATTTTGACTACAGCAACAAAAAAGCCACTTATTTTGTAGCATTAGTGGCTTCTATTCTATTGAATTATAAAAATATGGCAATACAGAGTTCAAACTCAGTATGTGAGGAGTGACATCTGCCAAAAAACTCACATACCAATATCAGCAGCGGTTAAATGATGATATTCTGAAGGAATTTGATCCCACGCGGATTTTATTTCACGAATAATATCAATAACATCATCTAAAGGTTGGGGATCATTTTTATGATTCGCCGTCGTAATTTGCGAGATCATAAACTCATAAAGCTGATCTAAATTTTTTGCGACATCACCACCATCTTCCATAGACAGGCAGCCACGCAAACTAATAATAATATCAAGAGCCTTACCCAGACGCTCACCTTTCACAGGTATATTTCCCTGTATCATTGCGGCCTTTCCCTGAATCAGGCGCTCAATTGCACCGGCCATTAACATTTGTACTATCTTATGCGGTGAGGCCGCACTGAGCTGGCTATCCACTGATACTTTCTTATAAGCCTGTAAAGAACCACGCATAGTCTTCCTCTTTTATAAAAACTTCTTGTAATGTTGAACAGATTTGTTTCCGTAACGATATTTTTGTAAAGATTTACCAATACCGGCGGTTTTCAACTGCATCTCTTCAACAAGCTGCTGAGTACGCTTAATCGCGTCCTGCCATTGTTCAGAGCCTGAGAACTGTTCATTTTCTGACACTTCATAAATCAGTTCTTGCAATAACTGATCCCTTTTATCGACCAATTGATGAACTTCTTCAGCATTGATGTCTTCGGCTGCCAGATACTGCTCTATTTTGCGATCTATATCACTTAAAAGAGCCAATTTGTCTTCCATATCACTGGCCCTGGCCCAACGCATTCATCATGCCGGAAAGCTGACTTTGCATTTTACTGGTTGCATCTTTCATTGCTGAAAACTTGTTATGCGTTCGTTGCTCAAGAGCATCCATTCGTCTGTCTAATGTGTCCTGTTCATCATCCAGACGATAGTTTTGATCACGCAGACTATTTTCTCTGGAACGAATAGAACCCGTTACACCGGTCATCGATTGGATCGCATCTTCAACTTGTTTAGCAAACCCTTTTCTTCCGCCAAAGAACTCACCAAGTTTATCAAAATTATTATTTAACTGCTTGTTTAGCATATCATGATTAATCTCCAACGTCCCCTGACGGGTCGTGGTGATACCAAACTCAGTTAAAGTTTTCAGGTTTTCCGGAGCCTGTTCAACAGGTGAAGAGAATACCCGTTTCAACCGGGAGTCAGCACTTCTGACAATACTGTCGCCGGCTAAAGGTCCTTTCTCTCCGGTTTGAGGATTAGCAACCGAAAGTTGCCGTGATGTCTGATAGAACTGATTATATGCAGAAACAAACTTCTCAATATTTTCTCTGACAGAGTTACGATCATACTCAACATCAATTTCTGCCGCTTTTTGCTTAGGATCCGACTCACCTTTCAGCGTCAGGTCAACACCTTCGATCGCATTTTCAATAATGTTATTATGGCTTGCCAGCTTTGCAACACCATCAAGGATCACTTCTGCGTCCTGAGCCGACTGTACCTCAGTCATCCCCTGATAAGCATCGAAAGAATTCTGTGCTTCTTTAAGTTGGGACTGAACATTTTCTACTTTTTCCACATAAGCCTTTTCTTCAGGCGATAACTTTGAACGCTCCAGCTGTTTTGCTTCTTCTGGCGTCATCTCACCACTTTTTACCGCCTGTTCAATTTCCTGCTGCTCTCTGGCAAGTTTTTCTTTAAGCTCAGCGGCAGCCTCTTTAGGGGTAACATAAGAGTCAAGTAATGTACCGGAAGCAGTATTGTTCCATCCGGGAACATCCCCGGCTTTCTCCAGCTCACTGTCACTCAGTGGTGGCTCGCCTTCACTATATGAATCAAGCAAAGTTCCCGAAGCTGTTTCAGTCCAGCCCGGAATACGATCTTCTGGTTTGATATATGCCTGAGCCGATTCCCCTGCAGTGGCCGCAGCTTTCACTGCACTATCAGAAAGATCGGTCCCAGCCTTTTGCATTTCAGCTGGATCTTGTGCGGTTTTTGCGGCTTCTTTAATTTCCTGAGCAACTGATTCATCGACGGCTCTGGCTGCCGTTTCCAGCTTATCGGCAACTTTTGCCGCAACTTTCTGCTGTTCAGGAGTGAGCGGATGGATCAATTGCTGGGCTTGCGAACGGGCATTTTCAAGGTCTTTCACCCGTTGCTCTAAAGTCTTATATTCGAGCCTTTTCAGGGCATTATCAGCCGTGGTTCCTTCAGCACTGATAGATAATTTATTTTCCTTACCGGACTGATTAGAGGCAATAATCAGCCGGGGGCCATTCACATCATTAATGACAGATGCACGGATTCCCGGATTGCCTTTTGCATGATTAATTTGATTAACGACATCTTTTAATTTGGATTGATTCCGGATATCAACAGAAAATGTTTTCTCACCCTGAGAAATATTCAACTTACCCGGACCAAACTTTGTGTCTTCAGGAATCACGCCTGAAGCTAACTTATGGCTTTGTGCCAGTTGCAAGACATCAACAGCATATCGCCCGGCAATAGCATCGGTTGTCGCCTTCGCAGAGACGACCTCTTCATCGGTTGAACTGGCAGTCCTGAGAGCAAAAGCTTTGTCCTGACGAAAACCTGCCATCAGGTTTTTCATTGTATCCAAAGACTCTCTGAGCCTGCCATAGGCACTAATGCTGGCTTCATTTTGCGTTCGCTGGTTGTCAATACGTTGCTGTTTCGGCAAACGTTCTGCATCAACAACTTTGCTAACAATGGAGTTTACGTCCATGCCAGCGTTCATCCCTATGGGGCCCAGAGCCATTTTATCACCTCAAAAAATCGTCACAACTACACCTTCGTTATCAGCAAACCTGAGCGATGATCCTGCTCTCTGGCCAAGCGTCGCAAGACCTTGAGCATTTCTTCTTCAGGAATTTGCCGGATAATATCACCGGTTTCTGCTTCATAAACGGTCACAACATCCCGGCCAGATTCCTGATCAATGCGAAACGATAAGCCTTTGTTGATTGAAGATACAAATTCATGCATCCGCTCAAGCATTTTCGCTCGTCGTTCTTCATTGACGTGTTCTCGCTCCTGGGCCATTTTCATGGCCTTTTCTACTGACTCCGATTGCATCTCTTTGCTCTGTTCAGCAACCCTATCTATCTGATTGCTTTCTTTTTGAACAAAGGAAGCCTTTGCCTGTTCATTTTCTGAAGCAAATTTGGTGCCACTCTGTGAGCCATAAGGCTGGATGTTCGATGTATAGGATGATATTTCCATAACAATCTCCCTCCGACCTTGTCGGGTTAAGTCACGGGTTCCTATTTATTCAATAGTCCCCCAGTGACTTACCCCAACAGGCTAAGTGCAGCAGCGGGTGACTGCTTCGCCTGAGCCAATACCGACATACTTGCTTGCTGAAGTATCTGAGACCTGGTCATATTCGTCGTCTCTTTCGCATAGTCGGTATCTTTAATCCGGCTCCGGGAAGCGTTCACATTTTCATCAATATTATCCAGATTGCTTATCGCATGACCAAACCGGTTCTGGAATGCCCCCAAAGATGCCCGTTCACTATCTACAGCCTTCAAAGCACTATCGATGATGGAGATTGCCTGCTGAGAACCACCGACAGTCGATACATCAACATCCTGAACAGTCACATCTTTCCTGCTGCTGAAATCAAATTCAGAACCGAGATCACCGCCAATATCAATGTCACCAACAACACTGCCTGATGAGGCGAAAAGTTGTAATTTTCCACCTTCAGCAACGGAAGCACTGATATCTTCGTTTTGACCATTGATGTAAGTCGCAACTTCCTCTAAATCATCACCGGCCTTGGCATTAATCGTAACTTCCTTCTCTTCACCCCGGTCATTGGTATAATTCAGAGTCAGTTCCCTCGCGTCAGTGACACGCCAGTCTGGTGTTTTGCCTTCGTCAGCGATATAAGTCTGTCCTCCCATCGCAGCAGTATCAGAACGCATACTCCCTAAAGAAAGAATCACCGCTTCACCGGAATCAGCACCAATCTGAAATGACTTACTGCCAAATGTCCCGTTTAATAATTTGTTTCCACCAAATGAAGTTGATTCAGCAATCCGGTTCAGCTCATCATTTAATGATGAAACTTCCTGCTGAATTGCCTGACGATCAGATTTTGAGTTTGAACCATTGGAAGACTGAAGTGACAGATCCCGCATTCTCTGAAGGATTGATGTTGTTTCATTCATCGCCCCTTCTGCGGTTTGCGCAATAGATATACCATCGTTTGCGTTTCTTACCGCCATATTTAAGCCGCGACTTTGCACACTTAAACGGTTAGAAATCTGCAAACCAGCAGCATCATCTTTTGCACTGTTGATTTGGTATCCCGATGACAGTCGCTCCATTGACTTCTGAGCGCCGTCGGCAGCACTGTTTAGATAGCGCTGCGCAGTCATCGCCGACACGTTCGTGTTAACGTTAATTGCCATATTGATCTCCTTTTACGGACATGTGATGTACTTCAGTGTCTCTCACCTCACTTCCATACATCCTATTTCTCTCGTTTCCTTTAACGGCGATTATTTCACTTCCTTTAGAAAAAATTGATCTTTTTTTGTACAATTTTTTCAGGTTACACCTATAGAAAAAATAGAATAGAAACCCAAGAAAGCAAAGAATGATAAAAAATCAATGAGATAGATAATGTTCACAAAGGAGATAACAACAGATCAGAAGCATAAAAAAACCGGCTTAAATAAGCCGGCTTTTTAATTTTTTAGTAGGATAGCTGATTAACCACCCAGCAGAGCTAAAGCTGCATTTGGTAACTGTTTCGCCTGAGCAAGAACTGAACTTGATGCCTGACTCAGAATCTGAGACTTCGTTAGTGCAGTCGTCTCTTTTGCAAAATCAGTGTCTTTGATCCGGCTCTTAGATGCGCTCACATTCTCATTGATATTATCAAGGTTGCTGATTGCATGCTCGAATCGATTCTGGAATGCACCCAGTTCAGCACGGTGACTGTCAACATATTGAAGTGCTGAATCGATGACAGAAACAGACTGTTGAGCGCCACCAACAGTTGTCACATCCATTGAATGGACAGAGACCGCAGTGCCATCATCATCCAGCTCCAGTTCACTGGCAAGAGAACCACTGAAAGAGACATCTTCACTTACATCTACTTTATTGCTTCCGGCAAAAATTTGCAGTCTGCCTGAATCATCTACAGAAGCATTCACTAAATCAGTCTGACCATTGATGTAAGTTGCCACTTCTTCAATATCATCACCAGCTTTCGCTGAGATGTTAATTGTACGCTCGTTACCATCTTTATCAGTCAATTCAATCTGCAGGTCATTTTCATCTTCAGCGACTGACCAGTCTTTTCCTTTACCATTTTCAGCTTTAAAGCTCATTCCACCCATTTCAGGATTATCACTGCGAAGGTTATTTAGTGTCAGCATCACGGCTTCACCACTATTTGAACCAATCTGGAAAGCTTTTGTTGTGAATGTGCCATTCAACAGTTTGTTTCCGCCGAAAGAAGTTGTTTCTGCAATTCGGTTCAATTCATCATTGAGTGATGTCATTTCTTCCTGAATTGCTGTTCTTTCTGATTTAGAGTTAGAACCGTTTGCTGATTGCAAAGACAGATCTCTCATACGTTGCAGGATATTCGTGGTTTCATTCATCGCTCCTTCCGCTGTTTGAGCGATAGAAATCCCATCATTTGCGTTACGTACAGCAACACCCAGGCCACGACTCTGAACATTCAAGCGGTTAGAGATTTGCATACCTGCCGCATCATCTTTTGCGCTGTTAATTTTGAATCCAGAAGACAGACGTTCCATTGACTCATTCTGTGCTTTAGTTGCTGAATTCAGGTAACGCTGTGCTGTCATTGCTGATACGTTAGTGTTTACATTTACTGCCATGGTGATTTCTCCAATTGATTTTCCGATTTTTAATTCGGTTTCCGACGTCTCGGAAAACCAAGTAGTTCTCTCAAAGTTACTATCATTAACGACGTGGATGGGGAATTCTTGAGAAGTTTTTTTAGAAATATTTGAAAAAAAATCAAATAGATTGTTGATTGGGGAAAAGCTCAAATTACGCACATTTTTTTCTAAAGTATTTGATTAAACGGACGATAAAGGCAGCTTTTTTTTATTATTTGAGAAACCTGAATATCCGGAAGGTTCTGCTCAGAGCCGTGAGGAATTCCAGGGCGTGTTATTCAATCATTGCTTTGCTTGTTAGCCAGACAAGTCTGACTGAATACTGCGTTTTAAGACTGCTTACTTTTATTTAAGCAGTCTTAAAACCGCTGCCGGCTGTTTTTTTGCCTGAGCCAGAACAGACACACTCACCTGCTGCAAAATCTGCTGTTTCATCAGTTGTGTCACTTCCTTGGCATAATCTGTATCTTTAATCCGGCTTCGTGAGCCGGATAAATTTTCCTGAATATTTCCCAGATTATTAATCGTATGTTCAAACCGGTTCTGGAAAGCACCTAGTTCGGCTCTGTTTTTATCAATGTAGGACAAAGCGGTATCCAAAACTGAGATTGCCCGTTGAGCGCCCCCGGTTTGGCTGATATCCATTTTATCTACCGATTCATAGCCCACAAACCCCATCTGCAACTGACTGGCAAGCGAACCACTAAAGGTAAGAGCGCCCGTGGTTTTATGACCGGACATATAAATTTGCAACTGACCATGTTCGTTCACTGATGCCGATACCAAATCGGTTTGCCCGTTGATATAAGTCGCCAGCTCTTCGATATCATCGCCGGCTTTTGCCCGGATATGTATTTGTTTCGTCTGACCGTCACCAGACTGGTAATGTATGACAAGTTGGTTATTCTCAGGAGTGACCTGCCAGTCAGCAGAAGCTTTGCCTGCTGCCATATAACTCAGTCCTCCCATATTGGTGGTATCGGAACGCATATTACCTAATGATAAGCGGACGGCCTCACCAGCAGAGGCGCCTACCTGGAAGGATGTTGTACCAAATGAACCATTCAGTAATTTTCTGCCACCAAAAGAGGTTGTTTCAGCAATTCGGTTTAATTCATCATTTAATGCTGAGTACTCTTCCTGTAAGGCCTGTTGATCGGACGCTGAATTCGAGCCATTAGCAGACTGAAGTGCAAGATCACGCATTCGCTGCAAGAGCGACGTACTCTCCTGCATCGCACCTTCAGCTGTTTGCATGATCGAAATACCATCACTGGCATTTCTCATTGCCACATCCAATCCCCGAATCTGAGTTGTCAGACGATTAGAAATCTGTAAACCAGCCGCATCATCTTTTGCATGATTGATTCGGTAACCGGAAGACAGACGTTCCAGAGATTCGTTTAACGCTTGGTTGGCACGATTCAGATTTCGCTGGGAAATTAACGCAGCCACATTCGTATTGACTGTCATCATAATGAGTCACCAAGTGATAAATTGTTTCTCTCATATCGGTGATTCTGATGAATTCTTTAGATAAAAAACGGGCCACTAAAGCCCGATCACAATATCAATGAAACGTCATCTCACCATTACTTTACATTGATAGACTGTAACATTTCCCGGGATGGTGAGAATAGATAAGCGCCGGTTGCTGCTTGAGTAAAACGCAGCATTTGATCCGTTTTTCCATCAGTTTCACCGTACATACTTTGCAGCATCGCTTTAAAGTTATGTAATGTATGACAATAGGCAATAAACAGCAGTCCGTGTTCACCTCCAACCGTTCCGTACGGGAGACTGTGACGTAAAATTTTCAGCCCCTTGCCATTCTCTTTCAGATCAACCCGTCCGACATGCGATGCTTCGGGTACCTGCTCCAGCTCAACTGAATCTTCTTTTGTACGGCCAATCACTTTTTCCTGTGCAGCAACATTCAGTCTTTCCCAGGCGGGTAAATTATGAACGAAACGCTGAACCATCACATAGCTCCCCCCCGCAAGCTCACCTTCGGGAATGATCGCGACTTCCTCCCGCTGACTATCTGCCGGGTTCTCAGTTCCATCAATAAACCCAGTCATATCACGGGCATCCAGATAGCGAAAACCATAAGTTTCATCGACGACCTGAATCTCTTCTGCAACAGCTCCCATGAATTTTCTCATCACATAAAACAGCAAATCATGCCTGAGAGAATGCGCATGGATTAAAAAGTCAACATCACTGGCAGGTGCTGAAATATCACCGTTTCCAAGTGTAACAAAATCAACCAGTTCAGGCACTGCCGGGGCATCAAGCTGTGCCCAAAAGTGACGACTGAATGAAACAGATAATTTGACATCAGCTCCGGCCTGAGATGCATTCAACGATTCAGTCAATTCCGGTAATTGTTTTAATTCTCTGAGCACCTTTTCCGGGTTATTTTTAATCTTAAATAAGGCATAAAGCGCAAAAGGACTGGCTTCAGGTAAAATTGCTGTTTGAGGATATGACATAATATACCTTTAAAAACTCACATGATTATTCCAGGGGTTCATCTTCTCTCATCAACTCACCAGGGTCTGTTGACCCTAAGAAAGAACCGAACGTTTTCTCATACATAGAACTTGATTGACTCTATTCAACCAGAATGAGACAAAATCACCAAACTGAAAAATGGCCATCATTAAAAAAGCCGGAAGTGACTCATAGTTCATTGACCGCAAAAACCGCCTTCAGATAAAACCCGCTTGAATTTCTTGCAAGGATCACTTCTGATAGCGGATATGATTTCAATTTTGATCAAATGACTATGAAAAAAGCACCATCACCATCAAATGAAACCCGGCAGGAAGCAATGAAAATTGCCAGAGCCACACAAAAGCCGGGACAAACCAAAGAACAAACTAAACTGATTGCACAGGGAATAGAAAAGGGGATTGCTGCCTATAAAAAGCAGCAGAAAGAAAAACAGCGTCAGACCGATAAAGAAAGAAAAAAAAGAAACAAGGAAAAACAGCAGGAAATCATCCAGCCAGAAGACCCGGCTCTCCCTTCAACACCACAACTTTCAGAAAACCGCCGTTTAGCGAAGTACTTACCGTGGATACTGACCGCAATCAGCTGGGGCATTCTGTTCATTATCTGGATCAATCCTGCGATTTTATAATCCGCAGACAGATAAGCCAGTGCGGCTGGCTTATCTGTTTTGCCTGCCTAAACTTGCTGCAATGTCGACTTTTCGTTCAAGAATCCACTGACTATCAAACGGCCCCCAGTCAGATAATCGATAATAGCCATCATTATGCCGGCAACCATCCTGAACAAAAATTAACTGAATTCCAATTCCCGGCAAAGCTTTCAAGACATCTTGTATCGTCCGGCGAGGCCACCCTGTCTTCTCAATTAATCTTGGAACATTTGGCCTTTCCATACTTTCAACCAGGTAAGCCAAATACAGTCGCCTTGCAAAAACGGGACTCAATTCCATTGACACCTCCTATCTACGTGCCAATTTATTATTTCGGTTTTTGCATAAAGCGTGTTGCGTTTGATCAATAACTTCATTTTTTGTGCATCTCACGTCATCACCATTTAACAAACCGGGTCTATTGACAAGCCGCACATGTATTTTTTGTCAGCAAGGTCAGTTCCTGCTAGGATTCTCAGACCATTATCAGGAACCTGTTTTCATTCAAAGGATATTTATGAGCATCATTCTCTATGGCATCCCTAACTGCGATACAATCAAAAAAGCACGAAAGTGGTTAGCCGCTGAAAATATTGACTACCAGTTTCATGATTATCGTAAAGATGGTATTTCAGCATCGCTTGTCGAAAGTTTTTGTTCCGAACTGGAGTGGAATAATGTGCTGAATAAAAGAGGAACAACATACCGGCAGCTGGAACAGACGCAGAAAGATAACCTGACCGAAGAGACTGCCGTAGATTTACTTGTTCAGTATCCGGCGATGATTAAGCGCCCGATATTGTCGGTGGACAATCATTTATATCTTGGTTTTTCACCAGAAAAGTACTCAACAATTTTTTCAACACAATCGCTTTAATAGACAAGGAATAATGAATGACAGATAGCCCTGTATTAGCCCTGGCAAAAGATTTTATTTCCCGCCGTTCTGTCACCCCGGAAGATGCTGGCTGTCAGGAAGTGATGATCAACCGGTTAAAAAAACTCGGTTTTGATATTGAAGTCATGGTTTTTGAGGATACGACAAACTTATGGGCCCGAAAGGGTTATGAAGCCCCTTTATTTGCTTTTGCCGGACATACAGACGTTGTGCCTCCCGGCTCTGAAAAAGAGTGGCATACCCCACCCTTTGAACCGACAGTCATAGATGATCACCTGCATGGACGCGGAGCAGCCGATATGAAAGGCTCTCTTGCCTGTATGATTGTCGCAGTGGAACGCTTTATCGAACAGAACCCAAATCACAAAGGTTCGATTGCTTTTCTTATCACTTCGGATGAAGAAGGTCCGTTTATCAACGGAACAACCAAAGTGGTCGATACACTGATTGAAAGAAATGAACGCATTGATATGTGTATTGTTGGCGAACCCTCCAGTACTCATACAGCCGGAGACGTCGTGAAAAATGGCAGACGGGGTTCATTGACAGGAGATTTGAGCGTAAAAGGTATACAAGGGCATGTCGCCTATCCTCATCTGGCACAAAATCCGGTTCATCAGGCAATGCCGGCCCTATCTGAACTGGCTTCAACCAAATGGGATGACGGCAATCAATACTTCCCGCCAACCAGCTTTCAGATACCTAACCTTCATGCAGGAACCGGCGCTTCAAACGTTATTCCCGGTGAATTTAACATACAATTTAATTTCCGGTTCAGTACAGCGCTGACCGCAGAATCTATTCAGAGACGGGTACACTCAATACTCGATGCACATGGATTGGATTACTCACTAAACTGGACATTGAATGGCCAACCCTTTTTAACAGATACCGGAGAATTACTTGATGCAGTTGTCAAAGCTGTGAGCGATATTAATCATAAAGCTCCGGAACTCCTCACAACAGGAGGCACCTCAGATGGTCGTTTTATTGCGCAAATGGGAACACAAGTCGTTGAACTAGGCCCTGTCAACGCAACCATACATAAAGTAAACGAGTGCGTCAGTATTCCGGACTTAGAAAAGCTGACCGATATGTACCAAAACGTGTTAAATAATTTACTGGCATAACCCGATGACACCTGAGCAACTCACCGGACAAACCGATCACCATTTGCAGCCAACTCTCATGGGTCAGAAATTATTTCTGATCCATCCTGATGTGGTCAACGATATACTTGCTTTGAAAAAAGCTGCGTCTCAGGCTGGTTTTGATCTTCATATCGCAAGTGGTTTCCGGAGTTTTCAACATCAGTTGAAAATCTGGAACAGCAAGTTCTCAGGTGAATCGCCTGTTTTAGATAAAAACAGTCAACCATTAATCACGACTCAACTCAGTGAAACTGAGAAAGTGATGTCCATATTAAAATGGTCAGCACTCCCCGGAGCCAGCAGGCATCACTGGGGGAGTGATTTTGATATTTATGACAGGATAAGTCAGCCTTCGGACATTCCGCTGAAACTCGAACCTGATGAGTATTTGGCTGGTTTTCAACGTGACTTTTTTCAATGGTTACAAGTGAACATGCAGCAATACGGTTTTTTTCTTCCATACGATCAAGATCGCGGCGGTGTTGCGGCTGAACCCTGGCATATCAGCCACCACTCCGTCTCATCAAGGATGAAAAAAGAACTGACACCTGAAATAATTCTTGAAACTTTGAATGAAACCCCTATATACGGGAAAAAAGTCATAAAAAAAGAACTTAACACAATATACAATCAATTTATCATCAATATAAATCAGGTATGAGTATGGATATTCTCACTTCACCTTGGTTCATCATCACAATCGTTATCAGTATCATTGTTGGTAATGTGGCAGCCCTGAAATACCTGACCCCAAAGAATCTGGAACAATTTAAGAAAAAACCGAATGATGATTTGGACAAATTAATTGAACTGGATAAAAAGCACCAGAGAGAATTAAAAAAGGATGATGAAAAGCACCACCATCCTTCTGATTAGATAAGAATTATTTCAGTAAAGCTTCCAGAACAGGCGCAAATGCTTGCAGAACTTCTTCCTTGACAGGTTTACCATCTGAGGAAGTAATGTTCAGAGAGGTGCGGTTTTCCAGATCTCCGAGCAGAATCGTATAACTTCCGGAATTTAAAGGAAGTGGTTGCACGCCTAATGCAGACCAGAAATCATCATCAGGGGGACTGTACTTCACTTTAATCGTTCCCTGTGAACGATTTCTGTCTTCCACCGAAAAACCAGACTGAGATAAAACTAAAGAGATCCGGTTCCACAGAGCAAGATAATCACTCCGGGCAATGACAACAGGTAATCCGCTACGATCTGTACCCATAGATACCGGGATACTTTTTTGAGATTGTTGTGCATTCCCCAACGTGACTCTCATTTGAGCATCATAGAGTGTCGCTATTTTATTGACCATCTTCATGGTATAGCGTTCCTGCACATATTTGGAAATATCACCCTGTCCAGCCGAGCGAATCTCAGGCATTGAAATTTGCACGCCAAAACGACGGGCTTTACTGACCCGGCTTAATTGATAATGCGCTTCAATCACAGACTCTTCATCGTCACTTTGCCATTCCACCCATTTGGCATCAATCAGCTTGTCACTTTTCCGGGTGATCTGAGCATGCTTACTCTCTAAAGACTGCAAAGCAATCTGCCATATCTGATCCGCTATCTGAGATTTAGCACTCCAGAAAATCACATTTCCCTGAGAACGCTCAGCCGTCACACCAGGTATGAGTGCCAAAAATTCCTGTGGAGGACGAATATCCACGTGTTCTCCAAGAGCACCATTCAATTTACCAGCGGGGACATCGTATTCATGATTAAGCTGTGGCTTTACGCCATGAGGATATTTCCAGGGAACTAACGCACTTTCGTTTAAATAATCAAAATCACCCTCGGCTTGTTGCCGGTCTAAAGCACTATCGGAACAAGCTGATACAGTTAAAACAGCCAGTGAACAACAAACCAGCTGATACCAATTTTTCATTTAAACTCCTACAGAAAAAACCGAGGCTAATCGCCCCGGTGTCAATAAACAGATATCGTTACAGTAAACCAGCACTTATCATTGCCTGCTCAACCGTTGGTTGCGCAGATTCAGATAAAGTTGTCATCGGCAACCTTAAGTCACCGTACTCAATCAAACTCAGGCGATGAGCGGCCCATTTTACAGGGATAGGGCTTGACTCAATGAACAATTGTTTATGCAAAGGCATCAAACGTTCGTTAATCGCTTCTGCTTCACCAAACTGCCCCGATAAAGCAAGCTTCATCATTTGTGACATTTCAGCTGCTGCGATGTTATTTGTCACAGAAATCACACCATTACCTCCCAGTTTGACAAAATCAAGTCCGGTAGAATCATCACCGCTTAATAAGACAAAGTCATCACCACATAGTTCACGATGCTGCTTAACACGACTTAAATCTCCGGTCGCATCTTTAATTCCGGCAATATTCTTGAGCTCAGATAAGCGTGCAACGGTTTCTGGTTGCAAGTCAACGGCAGTACGGCCCGGAACATTATACAGAATGACCGGAATGTCTGTTTCAGCGGCAATCGCTTTATAATGGAGATATAAACCTTCTTGTGTCGGTTTATTATAGTAAGGTGTCACACTCAAAAAACCCGAGACACCCGTATTATTCAGTAACCGGCTGAATGTCAGTGATTCATGAGTCGCATTGGCACCCATCCCGGCAATCACAGAAATCCGTCCCGCAGCGTACTCAACTGTTTTTGAAACGACCTTGACATGTTCTTCAATACTAAGCGTTGCTGACTCACCCGTCGTACCAACCGATACAATGGCATCCGTCCCGGAATCGATATGATATTCCACTAATTTTTTAAGACTTGCATAATCCACCTCACCATCAGGGTTGAACGGCGTAATTAACGCAACAATACTTCCAGAAAACATGTCTTTCTCCATAAAATGATCCTTTCTGCATGGTACTGTAATGACGCTGAAAAAAACAAGTCAAGCCGCATGCTTATTTGTATTTCTCAGATAAATATTAATCCGGGTGACATTCTATCATGACAGTTTTGTATCCCGGTCCGGAAAAGCGATAAAATCATGCCTCGATCATCTAAACTTTCGGGTACAAATGTTGTTCAGTCTGAAAAGCATTTTGAACAAGGCATGAGAAGAGATGTACCATGACTCAATGCAAATGACGAATAACAACGTCAACTTATATAAAAAATAAACAAATCGTATCGCAACAATGTACACAAAAAGTCACCTGCTCCAGATATATCAACAATAAAAGCAGTCAAAATAAGGAAACATAATGAATACGTTACAACCAGGTGTACCAGCTCCTGATTTTTCTCTTCAGGATCAAGACGGCAATTCTGTCTCTCTGAGCCAGTTTAAAGGAAAGAAAGTTCTGCTCTATTTTTACCCGAAAGCGATGACTCCGGGATGTACAGTTCAGGCTCAGGGACTCAGAGATGTAAAAAAAGAACTGGATGATAAGAATGTTGTGGTTTTAGGCGTCAGTATCGACCCGGTCAAACGTCTGACAAAATTTATAGAACGGGATAATCTCAACTTTACCCTGTTGTCAGACGAAGACCATCAAGTCGCTGAAAGCTTTGGGACTTGGGGGGAGAAAAAGTTCATGGGGAAAATTTATGACGGACTGCATCGTATTAGTTTTTTGATTGATGAGAATGGCACAATTGAACACGTATTCAATAAGTTCAAAACCAAAGATCACCATCAGGTTGTTCTGGATTATTTAGATCAAAAATAGTCCGCTTTGAGATCAGACACAATAGTTCAGAGCCAATCCAAGACATAAAAAACCCCGGTAATTGCAGTGTCCAATTACCGGGGTCACTTGATGTTTTTTAATCTCCTCTGATCAACATCAGACCACAAACTTATTCAATAGCTGTTCTTGTTGGTGAACTTTCTCAACCTGTTGACGGGTCGACTCCCGACTTTCTTCCGTCGAAGAACCAATCCGGTCGCTGATATCCTTAATATTCACCATGTTGCTGTTAATTTCTTCAGCTACAAGACTTTGCTCTTCAGCCGCCGAGGCGATTTGCATATTCATATCATTAATTTGTTGAATCGCATGCCGGATTTTTTGCAAAGAGTCATTGGCAAGATGAGACTTTTCAACAGCTTCTCCAGCCTTGTTCTTACTTTCAAGCATCGCCGCGGATACTGAAGATGCACCAGACTGAAGCTTTTCAATCATGCTGCGAATTTCAGTCGTCGATTCTTGCGTCCTTTGTGCCAGAGTTCTCACTTCATCGGCAACAACAGCAAATCCTCTTCCGGATTCCCCGGCACGAGCCGCCTCAATTGCAGCATTGAGTGCTAACAAATTCGTCTGGTCTGCAATATCATTAATGACTTCCAGAATAGTCTCAATGTTTGAGGTTGCTGACTCAAGATTTTCAACTTCTTTGACAGCCTGTTCAATTTTGTCAGAAAGATCGTTAATCGCTGAAGTTGTATAGCTGACAACATCCGCTCCCTCACCTGTCGCTTCATCGGCTTCTTTTGCCGCTGTTGCTGCATTTTGTGCATTATTTGCAACTTCAGATGAACTGGCTGCCATTTCATTCATCGCTGTCGCCAGCTGGTCAACTTCCTGTACCTGCTCTTTCATCGACGCTGAGACATGATCGGCATTTGAAGCCACCGATTCAACACCCTGATAAATCTCCCGGCTGATGTCTTTCGACTGACGGATTTGTGTCTGGAGAACTTCGGTAAACTGGTTAAACCCTATCGCCAATTCCTCAAACTCTTTATCGAGGTTTGTCTCCAGTCGCTTCGTTAAATCACCCTGTCCAGAAGCAATATCCTGAATTGCAGTGTTCAAAATGCCTAATGGCCTCATCAGATACTTAATCAGGAAAGTTAACAACACCAGGCTAATCACGACACTCAAAATAGTGTATATCAGTGAACTGTTTCTCAGGTCAGACACAGCAGCAAAAGCAACAGACTCATCAACTACAGCTCCGATATACCAGTTTTCACTGGGTACTGAAGTGAAATTGACAATAAAGGACTTTCCATCGATATCAATATGCTGAGTCCCATCCTTAATGGAGACACCTGCAAGATAGTCCTTCATCTTCTTGCCCACGAAATCCCTTTTAGGATGAGCAATTGTATTTCCGTCAGCAGTTACAATGAAAAGATAACCTGCATCAAACAAGTTTACTGAATTAACGAGGTCAGACAGCTTAGACATATTCAGATCATAATACATTGAGCCGATAAATTGTCCTTTCGTATTAATCGGAGCGCCCAAAGAGATGATCATTGTCTTACTGGCAACATCAAGGTATGGGGCGGTGACAATCACATCCTGTTTTTGTTTTGCTTCAAGATACCAGGGCCGGACCCGTGGATCGTAATCCGGTGAAGGTGACCAGTTATCATCATTCTCCACCACGACGCCATCACTGGCATAGCCAATCCCAACACCGACAAAACTCCCCTTCAGCGCGGGCTTCTCGAGAATTTTTTTCACATAGTCTTTATCATCTGCATTTAATTCGATTGTTTCAGCAAAAACTTTTGCTAACCTTTTTTTTGCTGCCATTTCCGACTCAACCGTATTTTTAACACCGTTGACTAACTCTCCCATACTACTAAAAACAATAGATTCTATACTTTCTCTTACAATTTTAAGTTGATGTATAGACAAAAACATCACAGTTGCTATTAATAGCAAAGACGATGCCGCTACAATCTTGTGGCTAAATCTCATGGTATCCCTCATAAAACAACGGCTTACTATATGACTATGATATCATAAACAGATACATAACCTTGTTACTACAAAATCTAATATTGATCTCATGAAATTTCAATAAAATGAAGTTATTATATTTAACAAATAAAGAAGTAAAAAATAATTTCATCGAAAATGAACAGGATAGAAAATATTTATTAAGCGATGATAATCACTATCACTACATATCTAATAAATAATTTATGGCAGTCTAAAAAATGCCGGTATCAAGCTGGCGTCTGCGGATAATAACCGGAAATGCAATCTTATTCACACAATAAATTGTGCCAAAATATGATCTCATTGATGAATCTTGCCTGCCTTTTTTGGATTTCAACCATAACAGCTGGCCCAGATACAGTTTCATACCAAAATTTCCCTGTCATTGTCCGGCTCTCTGCTGCCGGATTCTGAGTCCTTTAAACCAGAGCTCATTCGTTATCCACGACAACAGCAAATCATCTTCCTGACTTGCCAGCCCGGGCTGATTCGATAGCATGATGGAATACCAGTCAGCTGGTTTGTTCTTCAATATTGTTAATCACCTTCACCGGAAACAATGTCCTGAATAGCCAGATTGAATGAATCTAATCAACACATCAATTTCTTAATAAAAATGCCCGTAAAATCAAACCAGCTTTCCCGGCACAAACAATATAAATGAAAAAATTATTTTGAAACTGACTGAGTTTATAAAAAGCGACTCAATTATCAATCACAATGCCAGGGTACTAACATTATTCCGGAATATAAATTGATAAAAATGAACAACCATCGTTCAGAGTAATAAATGAATCAGAAAAATAATCAAGATAAACACACGATGTATAAAATTCATTCAATCCATTTCAATCGAATTTTATTTATATAATTTACCTAAAGCCAAGATAAAATATTCAGATGTAATTAACAGCAAAACAAAATATCACTATAAGCGTATAATTATTCGAATAACAGATAAAAACCCGTTGTCAGCTCTATTTAACTCGATAAAAGACGTTTAAAAAGAAAATAATGAAACAGACATCGTGCCTCTTTCAAAGTGATTAGACGCAGAAATTAACCGGGAATATGCGTTCACGAAGAGCAGGCAGAATGGATTCTTTTCTGCCCTGCGTGACCAATTTTCAACGTAGAATAACTCTGTTTGCAAATCAATGTCGTTCGCAAATCAATGTCTTGCTGAGAAGCCAGTCAAGGCTCACGAAGCATGCATCTTCAGATCAATTTGTCATCCAGCTGATGGCGATACCTCTTCACTGACAGATAATGCACTCCAGACGGCTTTGACTAAAGTGGCCAAAGGAATAGCAAAGAAAATGCCCCAAAAACCCCATAAACCACCGAAGACAAGTACAGAGACAATAATTGCGATCGGATGTAAATTGACTGCTTCAGAAAATAACACCGGGACTAATACATTCCCGTCCAAAGCCTGAATAATGCCATATATACCTAACAGCCAATAAAAAGATGGTGTTAATCCCCATTGAAACAAACCAACAATCGCTACAGGCACAGTCACAACAAAAGCACCAATATATGGAATAAGAACAGAAAAACCAACAGCCACGGCAAGTAAAAGAGAATATCTCAAATCAAGAATTGCAAACGCCACATAGCTGATAATTCCGACAATAAATATCTCCAGCACTTTACCGTGAATGTAATTTGAAATCTGTTCATTCATTTCAACCCAAACTTTCTGAGCAAGCTTACGGTTTTTAGGCATTATTTTTCCGGCACTATCCAGGATTTGTTGTTTATCTTTTAAAAGAAAGAAAATCAATAACGGGACTAAAACCAGATAAACAGCCAGAGTTGCAATGCTCAGCAAAGATGATAAAGAATTTTTGACAATGCTTTCACCAAAACCAATCACCTGATTTTTCGCATTGGTCACTATGGATTCAACAATTTCAACATTAGCCAGCTCAGGATATTTCAGGAATATTTCATTAATTCTCGCCTGCAACTCTGTATACATGCTGGGAATGTCATTTGTCAGATGGGTAACTTGCTGCCAAATCACCGGAATTAACCCGAAGACAGCAATCAGCATGAGACTCGTGAAAATGGCAATCACAATAATTACACTAAGCGTTCTGGGAATACCAAACCGGACTAACCTGACAACTGGCCATTCAAGCAGATAAGCCAGAACAATGGCAACCAGTAACGGGGTAATCAGTCCCCCCATAAAATAGATAATCAAAAAGCCGAAAAACAATATCGCAATCAGACTGACGGCTTCAGGATCAGAAAAGCGCTTGTTATACCAACGCGTTAACATTTGGAACATTCAATAAAGTCCTTTTCCAACAGTATGTGACATATAGAATATACTTCATCGAAAAGTATATACCTTGTCACCTTCAGTTAGCAGTATTCGATAAAAATTGACATGGCGCTGAGTCAATAAGTTATCATGAGCTCATGCATATCTGTACACGTCATCGGTGATAATGTCTCTGATCTTCAGAGTATTCACGCTGACATCTGTTCACGAAAATGGATGAGTGACATTGTATATAATTTTTAAATACAATCTACTGTAATTGATGCAAAATACATATACCTGAATAACCTGCAAATGAGGTAATAAGGGATAGATAGTTACAGGAAATACAGAAACCAATACTATATATGATTGTCATACATTTAGTCAGATAAAACAGGAAACCCGGTTTTTCATATGATCTCTCAGCCAATCCAATCTCTTATCAGTATTGCTCTATCAGCTTCACTTTGCTGCATCTCCCCAGCACTTGCAGACTCCAGGAAACTACCTGAAATAGGGACCGTAGCAGGAACAACACTGACCATAGCGCAAGAAAAGCAATATGGTGATGCTTATATGCGGGTGTTGAGAAGTCATCAGCCAGTCATTAATGATCCTGTTTTAAATCAGTATATTAACACACTCGGACATAAACTCGTCGCTCATGCAGATAATGTCAAAACACCCTTTCATTTTTTCCTGATCCGAAAACGTGAAATCAATGCATTTGCGTTCTTTGGTGGCTATGTCGCTCTTCACTCCGGCCTTTTTTTACACACCCGCTCTCAAAGTGAACTGGCTTCAGTCATGTCCCATGAAATAGCACACATTACCCAAAGACACCTTGCCAGAAGTATGGAAGCAGAAGCAAAACGTTCACCCGCAACAATTGCTGCACTGGTTGGTTCATTACTACTGACAATTGCTGCGCCTGAAGCAGGCATTGCAGCGATGACGGCAACTCAGGCAGGAAGTGTTCAGCAACGAATTAACTATACCAGAGCCAATGAGAAAGAAGCAGACCGATTTGGTATTGAAACGCTGGCAAAGGCCGGATTTGATCCGTATGCCATGCCCCGTTTCTTTGGAAAACTCGCAGCGGAATATCAGTACGCAAGTAAGCCACCTGCAATGTTGCTGACTCACCCTCTCCCTGAAAGCAGGATTACCGACAGCCGGGAGAGAGCTCAACGCTATGCTCATGTCGATGAGAAACCGTCCCTTGCTTACCAACTGGCCAGAGTCAGAGTGATTGTTCGTTTCACTGGTATTAAAGCCGAAGCTGCTCTGGACTGGATCAAAAGGCACCGGCCAAAGCACCCGTCTGAAATAAGCGCAGCATTTGATTACGGTCAGGCGCTTGTTTATCTGGACCAGAAAAAGCTGGATGAAGCTGAAGCAATTCTGAACAGATTAGTTCAGTCTTCACCTGACAACTCTTTTTATCTGGATGCAATGTCGGATTTATACATCGACCGTCAACACCCGGAAAAAGCAGTTCATTTACTGGCAAAATTACTCAAAGAATCACCGCATAACCAGGTACTGGCGATCAATTATGCAAATGCACTGATAAAAGAAAAAAAATACAAGGATGCAACCCGGATTTTGCATCGCTATACACATGACTTTCCTGATGACAGTAATGGATGGTCTTTGCTCTCTCAGGCCAGTGCTCTCTCCGGAGATGAACCGGAAGATTTAGCCGCAAGAGCTGAAATAATGGCAATGAAAGCGGACTGGGATCAGGCAATCCAATATTATACGCAGGCCAGCCAGCTTGCTAAATTAGGCAGCTTACAGCAGGCACGTTATGATGCCAGAATTGATCAATTGATCGCACAAAGAGAACAATTTCTCGCATTACAAGAATAAGTGTCTATAAACTATAAATAACCTGTTGGCCACAAGGAGGCGTTATGTCTGTCGTTATTTATCACAACCCGAAGTGTTCTAAAAGCCGGGAAACTATGGTTTTACTTGGTTCCAGAGGTATTGAACCTACTGTTATCAAGTATCTTGAAACCGGACTGACAGTCGGGCAACTCAAATCACTTTATGAGCAACTGGAACTGGATTCTGTTAGAAAAATGATGAGAACAAAAGAGGCCTTGTATAAAGAACTGAACCTCAAAGATGAGACATTGAGTGATGAAGCACTTTTTCAGGCGATGGCCGATCATCCAAAGCTGATTGAGCGACCTATCGTCGTCTCTGGCGGAAAAGCACGTCATGGCCGACCACCAGAAAAAGTACTTGAAATTCTATGAAAGTAAGGATTTTAGTGCTTTACTACAGTCGCCACGGTTCGACACTTGCACTTGCCAGACAAATCGCACGGGGGATCAACGCTGTCCCTCAGTGTGAAGCTATCATGAGAACCGTACCTGAACTCGATGCCTCACCCGGCAATCCTGCCGATCCCTATATTACACTTGATGACTTAAAAACCTGTGATGCACTTGCGATGGGGAGCCCGGTTTGGTTTGGTAATATGGCTGCACCACTCAAACACTTTTGGGATCAAACAAGTTCACTATGGATCAGTGGTGATTTAATCGACAAGCCCGGATGTGTATTTACCTCATCGTCATCTTTGCATGGCGGGCAGGAAAGTACACTGTTAAGCATGCAACTGCCATTGCTTCACCATGGGATGTTACTCGCCGGTATTCCATACAGCGAGCCAGAACTCCATACAACAAGTGACGGTGGCACCCCATACGGAGCAAGTCATCACAGCCAGAAAACAGCACCACTAAGTCAGAATGAACAACTTCTGGCACAAAAACTGGGAAGCCGGCTGGCAAATCTGGCTATTCGCCTCAGCGCGTCAGCAGAAAGCCAGATACAGTCTTAGTTTATTGCTTCCAATGATAAAACAGTTCAGACACATGACTCTCAGAGTCAGTATTATCTTCCTGTTCCATATTGTCTTGTTGAACATCTTGCTGAACAGTATTGTCTCGTTGACCCACACTTTCCTCAGAAGGCTTAGTCTCAACCCGCTTTTCTCCAGCCGGTTGCGCTTCGGTTGTACCAGCAGGTTCGTCTGGCATTTCCCGCATGGCGGTGTCTTCATTCGCCGGGTCTTTTTCGATCAATGAGACGCCCATCAACTCCTGCTCAAATTCTTTCTGGCTGGTTAATAAGTGAATCTGATAAGAGACGGTATCTCCCTGAATACCTGAAATATCGACAGAAGCGACTGAACTCAGCTGATTCAGTGCATTTTCCAAAGCAAAAAATGATGTTGCCCGGGAAACACCTGTCACTGAAATTTTAACCATCAGTGAAGACTGACTATGGACTACAACAGCATTTTTATTTGCATAATAATGGGTCAGCTGATCGACCAGCGTCTCTAATGCATTATCTCCGGAAGCGGAACCAGTCACAGGAACAGAAGAGAAATTCATCATTTCATCGGGAACCTGATCGTAGAGTGACCACCGGAAATTATTATTGTGCGCACGAAGAACAAGGACAGCATCCGGATGATATCTCTGACTGGCCCGGCTAATCGGTTGCATAAAGTTTCCCCACACATCTGATGGGTCAATACCGGTAATATCATCAAAGTCACCCACAGGGATAATAACCGGAATTCCTCTTTCTTCAGATAACGCTTTCAACTTATTAATTTCCGGATTAGAGACATTTTCCCAGACAATAGAGCGCTGAAAATCTTTATCCTCAACAAACCAAATTAATATTGTTTCTCTTTGTGCAGGCCAAAAAGGTAATTGCGCCTGAGTCAGTAAAGAGCCAATCTGCTTTTCACTGAATACCATTTTCAACGTTTTATGTTTCTCTTTCTTCCCGTATCCAATCTGGGATAAATACTGGCTATTCTGTGACAAAGCTTTCTCAATAATCGCATTTTTTACAGAATGTTTATCCCCGGTTGCTTTGATAACAACCGACTTCATTCCCTCAATACGAGCCATGTCATCCGATATTTTTTCATTCACGGCCACTTCAGCATGATAAATATCTACATGCGTTGTCGCGAAACACGAAAAAGCCAGTGAGATAAGACTAAAAAAAGCAAGAGAGCGCATAATTTTCCAAAATATCAATAATTATCGTGTGATCATAAGCAAGTATTGCTTTCCGGGCAAGTAAAGCCGCCTTCATGATCATTTTTGTTCATCAGTATGATTATGGCAAACGTTTAAATAAGTGATAGAATCCCGCAAATTTGACTTAATTAAGGGAATAAACATGAGAAATGCCATTCTGGGTATTCAAATGCTTTTTGTCGCATTTGGTGCTCTGGTTTTGGTTCCGCTGCTGACAGGGCTGGATCCAAATGTTGCGCTATTTGGTGCCGGTGCCGGCACACTCCTTTTTCAAATCATCACCCGCCGGTCTGTTCCAATTTTTCTTGCCTCTTCTTTTGCTTTCATTGCACCTATCATGTTTGGGATTCAAACATGGGGCCTTGCCGCCACAATGGGCGGATTAGTTGCTGCCGGAGGTGTTTATATCATTCTGGGTGGATTGATTAAAATAAAGGGCGCTGATTTTATCCATAAATTATTACCGCCGGTTGTTGTGGGTCCGATTATTATGGTGATCGGTTTAGGTTTAGCACCAACAGCAGTCAACATGGCATTAGGAAAAAGCGGTGATGGCTCAATCCAGTTATTCGATGGGCAGGCATCCTTATGGATTTCGTGTGCTTCTTTATTTACCACGATATTGATGAGTGTATTTGCGAAAGGAATGTTCAAACTATTACCCATATTTGGTGGCATTGTCGTTGGATACGCTCTCAGCCTGTATTTCGGCGTCGTAAATTTTGATGCTGTGACGAATGCGGCATGGTTTGCTCTGCCAGCATTTACCCTACCCGAATTCAATATTAATGCAATTCTGTTTATGATTCCGGTCGCAATTGCACCGGCAGTAGAGCATGTGGGTGATATTTTATCGATTTCAAATGTAACAGGTAAAGATTACCTCAAAAAGCCTGGCCTGCACCGGACAATCACGGGAGACGGTGTCGCAACGATGGCAGCAGCAATGCTGGGCGCACCACCGAATACAACTTATAGTGAAGTGACTGGTGCCGTCATGCTGACCAAAGCATTTAACCCGGTCATTATGACGTGGGCTGCCGTAAGTGCCATTATCTTAGCATTAGTTGGTAAGCTTGGAGCACTGCTGCAAACGATCCCGGTCCCGGTCATGGGAGGCATCATGATTCTGTTGTTCGGCTCTATTGCAACCGTTGGGTTAAATACGTTGATTAAAAATCATGTGGATCTGCATCGCTCCAGAAATCTTGTCATTGTTGCAGTGACGCTGGTTTTCGGCATCGGAGGAATGGCTTTTGGTATTGGTAAATTCAGCCTGCAGGGGGTCAGCCTTTGCGGTATCGTTGCAATTTTACTCAACCTGATTCTGCCACAGGATTTGGGTGAGAATCATATTGTTGATAACGCTCAGATCGAAGATTAATCCCATCACACAGAGCATGAAACCGTTCGTGAAGCACCCAAAAACACCGGTAAAGCATTGCCGGTGTTTTATATCCGGATACTCTCAAAGCAATAATTTCAGGCTTCCTCCAGACACAGCTGGGTAAAAGTCCCCCGTGTTAAACCCGCCAAGTCCTGAGGCGCAAGTTCTATCTCTAATCCTCGTTTCCCGGCGCTGACACAAACAGTCTCCTGCTCTTTTGCACTGATATGAATAAAGGTTGGCAGCGCTTTTTTCTGTCCCAGCGGGCTGATACCTCCCACGATGTAACCTGTGGTTTTTTGAGCAATATCAGGATTCGCCATTTCAGCCTTCTTTGCTCCGGCAGCTTTTGCCGCCAACTTCAGATTCAGTTTCTGATCAACCGGGATGATTGCAACAGCCAAAGTGCGGGGTTCTCCATTCAGGCTAAATAATAATGTTTTAAAGACCTTCTCCGGCGATTGTCCGATAGCCTCAGCAGCTTCAAGGCCATAGCTTGAGTGATTCGGATCATGTTCATACTGGTGAATGGTATAAGAAATCTTTTTTTTCCTGGCGAGATTAATTGCGGGGGTCATTTGTAACCTCTGACTTCAAGTGAAACATCAACAGGACGATATATCAGCGCTGTTACCGGTTGAGCAGATCAACAGTTTCAAAATAAAAAACAAAGGTATAAACAGAAAGAAAGCGGTGATATTTCTGAAACCCGGTTGGCTGAAGCGCCTTGCTATCCAAACAACCTGAATGACAACTTCTTTGACTGTCCGGAAGTTCAGCACCAGAATAACATCACTGCAGTTCTCTGGTGCTGACACATGTTAAAAACAATCAACTCACTGAGTCAACTTGTTTATTTGTAGACTATCGCCCCATCCGGCTTGTATGCCTGACTATTTAACGGGCTATGATTTTGCAGGTATTCTTTCAGTACATCCGCATCAACAAAGCCTGTATTGACAAATCCGGCATGTTGCGTGATTTTCGGATAACCGTCACCACCGGCAGCATTAAAGCTCGGAATACTGAAACGATATGTCTTTTCCGGCTGAAGTGGCTTTCCACCGATCATCACTCCGGAAACACCATCAGCACTCACTGTCATCGAAATACCGGAAAATTGAGCATATGCCCCCGAATCAACTGGCTTTGTCGCAACAACATTCAGATACTGAAGTACCTCAGCACCAGACATGTCCACATAAGTCAGCTGATTCGCAAACGGCTGAACTTTCAGAACATCTTTATAAGTCACATCTCCGGAATCAATCGAGTCACGCACACCGCCTGAATTCATAATTCCGAAATCCGCTTTGGCTTTTTCCTGCTGCGCTTTTGCGATGAGGTGCCCCAGATTCGTCTGGTGAAAGCGAACAATATGTCGATCACCTTCCAGTCGTCCTTTCACCGACGCAATTTTTTCTCCAAGCTGTTCCTGTCCTTTATCCTGATAAGGTTTAAGGAAATTCAACAGTGCCGGATCCTGAGGAATTTCAGACTGAATCAGAACACGCTTTTTCTTCCCGTTGACTTTCACTTTTTTCTTCAGATTAACCGGGACTAATGCGTAACTGACCATTTTCAGATCACCATTACGGAATTCATAGTCGGCACGCCCGACATATTTTCCCCACTCATGAGCCTGAACAATATATGTTCCATTCTGGAAATCAGGCTTACAGGCATCACCTGGCTTAAAGCGATGATTAATGACGTTTGGTCCTTCCATACAAACAGGATCCTGCGAGTGACCACCCACAATCATATCAAGTTGGCCATAATCAAGGGAACGAGCCAGTGAAACATCTCCCGGTGCATTGATACCAAACTTACCGTTCGCATAATGCCCCATGTGAGTCACTGCGAAAATCAAATCCGGATGTTCATTTTTCTCCAGATTATCAATCACTTTTTTCGCTTCTTTTTTCGGATCTCTGAATTCAATCTGACTGATATATTCCGGGTTGCCAATTTTTGCCGTATCTTCTGTCGTCAGACCAATGACAGCAATACGAATCCCCTGCTTTTCAAAAATTTTGTA
This sequence comes from Vibrio aerogenes, assembly GCF_024346755.1. Taxonomy (NCBI): domain Bacteria; kingdom Pseudomonadati; phylum Pseudomonadota; class Gammaproteobacteria; order Vibrionales; family Vibrionaceae; genus Vibrio; species Vibrio aerogenes. Next base: position 3,105,214 of record NZ_AP024861.1, read on the forward strand.
AGGTCTGAATAACCGCTTGCCGGTTTTTTTATCATAAATATTGGCGGATAAAAGCGGGAAATTAGCCCATTTTTCCTGCTTCAGAAGAACACTCAGCGGATTATCAAACTCATGATTCCCCAGCGCCATAGCATCATAACCGATAATACTCATCCCTTTAAAATCAGGTTCTGCGTCCTGCAGATCGGATTCAGGAACACCGGTGTTAATATCACCGCCGGAAAATAAAAGAACGCTGCCCCCCTCTGAAGCCACTTCCTGTCGAATGTCATCAACAAGTGTCTTTCTTGCAGCCATGCCATACTCACCGTACTTATTCTGCCAAAACCGTCCATGATGATCGTTGGTGTGTAACACTGTGAGATGATAGGTCTGGTCTTCTTTCCAGTGGTGTTCTGGCTGAACAGCACAACCGGAAACCAAACCAGCCAACACCGTCGATAACAATACCTTTTGAATTGATGGGAGCTGCATAATTGATCCTTAACATTAATGTTGACAGCAAATCTTCAGTTTCATTGATGAACCCAGCCTTCGCCTTAAGCAATCATCATAGTCCGGGATTGCAGCCTGTCGCCCCTGAAGAAAAAAAGCAGCAGCCGAAGGATTTAACATTTTAAAATGAAACGTATGCAAATTACAGAAATGTTACAAATACCAGGTCACACTATTATGTTTTATCCTGATATATCAGACACAAAAAAAGCACCATGAATGGTGCTTTAAGACATGATGACTTCGCTGACTATCGGATATCTATGTTGCCAAAGCTTTTAATCAGATCATCCAGAGCTTTCATCTGAACCAAAAAAGGTTCCAGTTTTTCCAGTGGCAAAGCTGATGGACCATCACATCTGGCTTTATCAGGATCAGGATGTGCTTCAATAAACAAGCCGGCAATACCTGTGGCCAAACCAGCCTTTGCCAGCTCAACCGTTTGCTCTCTTCGCCCACCAGAAGCAGCCCCTGACGGATCGCGCATTTGCAGTGAATGTGTTACATCAAAAATAACCGGACTACCATTCGATGATTTCTTCATGACGCCAAAGCCAAGCATATCAACCACCAGGTTATCATAGCCATGGCAAGAGCCTCTTTCGCACAAAATGACCTTCTCATTGCCACATTCAGCAAATTTTTCAACAATATTTGCGACCTGACCCGGACTCATAAACTGAGGTTTTTTCACGTTAATGACTGCATCCGTTTTTGCCATCGCTTCTACAAGATCGGTCTGGCGGGCAAGAAAAGCAGGTAGTTGAATGACATCCACCACTTCAGAAACAGGTTGCGCCTGAGCTTCAGTATGAATATCTGTGATGATTTTCACGCCGAACTGCTGTTTTAATTCTTCAAAGATTTTCAAACCTTCTTCCATTCCAGGGCCACGATATGAGTGAACAGAGCTCCGGTTTGCTTTATCAAAAGAAGCCTTAAAAACATAAGGAATACCCAGTTTATCCGTCACATTGACGTAATGCTCGCAAATCTGCATAGCCAAATCACGGGATTCCAGCACATTCATCCCGGCAAATAAAGTAAAAGGACGGTCATTTGCAACAGGAATATCACCTACATGTACTGTTTTCTGTTCCATCTAAATCTCTCTGTAAGAAGTTAATTAGTGAATAGTTATCGGAGTATTCTGCAGAATACTGACCTGATTTTTAAATAAATCAGCCGCAGGATCATCCGGACAATGTTCAATAAAATACTGATAATCAGACAATGCGACCTGATGACAATCAAGCTGCTGATAAATAAAGCCCCGGTCTCTTATTTCATAAGGATCATCCGGTACAAAAGTTAACGCAAGGTCAGTACATTTCAGTGCCAGTGTATAATCTTCTTCCCGCATCAGCGCATTCTTCAGTAATGCGAGCCAGCGGCCAATAATTGTCGGATTATCTGATACTTCCAAATGCTCTGAGTTCAAACGAGCCAGAGGGCCCTGATGACCAATCAGCCATGCTTGCAGCGTATGTTTGGAAACAAATTCTCCGGAAAAAGGATTCAGGTATAAAGGCGCTTCATTATCCCATTGAAGCTGCAATAAAAATTGGGTCGGGAACATAACAGGACTCAGAGGAAATCCAAGACGCTGCCCCCAAAATAGCAACAGTGCTCCCAGACTCACGGGAATCCCTTTTCGGGTTCTCAGCACTTTATCAATAAAGCCATTCGCTGCATCAAAATAAGTTTCATGATCACCACAAAACCCCCACTCCTGATAAAACAAATGTATAAATGCAGCAAAACGCTCTTTGTGATCTTCCGCTCCGTCCAGATACGACTCAGCTTCGTGAAGCATCCTTAATAGTTCTTTTTCTGCCCATTCAATCTGAGTTTCCTGATCGATTGCTTTATTCAGGACTAAAGCCCCCTCAACCAGGTCCATAGCGTCGAAGTCATCATCAAATAATTCAAGCATAGAATCATCCATCCTCAATGAAGGCATTGATGGTCGGCAGTTACAATAAGCTCATCTACCATCGAAAATAATCAATGAAGCCTTAAGTATGAATAAACATGTCCCACAGAAGTATCAGTGGTGCCATAATCCGGCAGTCACTCTGTCATTTCCAGAACCATCCTGCTGAGTAAAAACCTGCTGATAACCCAATGCAGTGAGAATTTGTTGAACCGATCCGGCCTGTTGATAGCCATGTTCAAATAAAAGCCATCCTCCGGATAACAAATAATCCCGCGCTTTTGTTGCAATCATTTTGATGTCTGCAAGCCCGTCTTCCTGTGCAACTAATGCAGATAATGGTTCAAAGCGAACATCACCTTCTTTCAAATGAGGATCATGTTCATCAATATAAGGCGGATTCGAAACAATTAATGCAAATTTTGTTCCGTCAGTAAGCCTTTCAAACCAGTTACTCTGGTAAAAAGTGGCATTTTTAATTGCAAGTCTGCGGGCATTTTCAATCGCCAGCCGATAAGCATCAGAACTGATATCAACCCCAATAACACAGCGCTGAGGTAATTCAGAAGCCAGCGCAAGAGCAACTGCACCGGTTCCTGTTCCTAAATCCAGGATATCCCCGTCAATAAAAGTAGATTTTTCCAGTGCAGCTTCAACCAGACATTCAGTATCGGGCCGTGGAATCAACGTCGCTGGAGACACTTTCAGAGGCAATGACCAAAACTCTCTTTCCCCGGTAATATAGGCGATTGGCTCTCCCCGGACCCGGCGTTTGAACAGAGATTCAAATAAAGCCAGCTGTTTTTCACTCAATTCTTTCTCCGGCCAGGTCATTAAATAAGAGCGGGGTTTCTCTAAAACATGGCAAAGCAATACAGCGGCATCAACAGATGGCGACATACTGCCGCTTTCGGTAAAAGCGGCAATTGCATACCTCTGTAACTCATCAATACGACACGGTAACGACATAGCTTAATTTTGTTCTGCCCTTAATTTTGTTCTGCCAAAGCAGCGAGTTGGTCTGCCTGATGCTCTTGCAGAATCGGTTCGAGCAAACTATCCAAATCACCCTCCATCACCTCAGAAAGACGATAAAGTGTCAAATTAATCCGGTGATCTGACACCCGTCCCTGTGGATAGTTATAAGTCCGTATACGGTCACTGCGGTCACCGGTTCCCAGCAAATTACGCCGGGTATCAGACACTTCAGCAGCCCGCCGGGCTTCTTCTGCCTGAGCAAGTCTTGCCGCAAGAACTGACATCGCTTTTGCCTTATTTTTATGCTGGGAACGCTCATCCTGACATTCAACAACAGTCCCTGTAGGCAAGTGAGTAATACGGATAGCTGAGTCAGTCGTGTTGACGTGCTGCCCACCCGCACCGGATGAGCGGAAAGTATCTATTTTCAGGTCGGTTGATTTTATTTCAGGAATATCGGCTTCCGGAATTTCTGCCATCACCGCCACGGTACAGGCTGAAGTATGGACTCGTCCCTGAGACTCTGTCGCAGGCACCCGTTGTACCCGGTGGCCTCCGGACTCAAATTTCAGGATGCCATATGCCTCATCACCACTGACTTTGGCAATCATTTCTTTATAACCACCGTGTTCTGCTTCATTGCAAGACATCACTTCTGTACGCCAACCTTTTCTTTCGGCATATCGGCTGTACATACGGAACAAATCTCCTGCAAAAATACCCGCTTCATCGCCACCAGCACCAGCACGGATTTCAAGAAAGCAATTTCGCTCGTCATTTGGATCTTTAGGCAGTAATAATATTTGCAGCTCATCGGTTAAACGCTCAATAGCGGCCCTGGCTTCTTTCTGTTCTTCTAAAGCCATCTCACGCATTTCTGCATCATCTTCCTGTGCCATTTCTTCGGCTTCAGCTAAATTTTCCTGAGCCTGCTGATACTCCTGAAAGCATTTTGTCACTTCTTCAAGCTGAGAATACTCTTTAGACAGCGTCCGGAACTTATCCTGATCACCAATAATTTCAGGATCACCCAATAAGTGCTGAACCTCTTCATAACGCTCAACGAGCGTTTCCAGTTTTTCTAAAATCGACGCTTTCATAGTTTCTTCTTTTGCTGAAATAGATAGATGTTTTACAGATCATCCAGACCTAATGTTTGTCTGATAATGGCTAATTTAGCTGGTTCTCCCTGCTCAGCAGCCACTTGCAGAGCACGGGTCGGAATATGAATCAGCTTATTGGTCAGTTTATAACTCAGTTCGTAAAGCACTTTTTCCGGATCCCCACCGGAAGACAATGCCTGCAGACTTTTATTCAACAGTTCTTCACGAATCTGATTGGCAGAATTACGGTAATCCCGGATACTGTCAACTGCCTGCAGGGAACGCACCCAGTTGATAAACGATGTGCTTTCCTCATCGACGATCGCTTCTGCCTGAATCGCTTCTAATTTCCGCTGCTCAATATTACTGTCTACTATCGATTGTAAATCATCAACACTATATAAGTAGACATCATTCACTTCAGAAACTTCAGCTTCAACATCCCGTGGCACGGCAATATCCACGATTAACATTGGCTGATAACGCCGGGTTTTAATCGCTTTTTCAACCATTCCTTTCCCAATAATAGGTAGAGGGCTGGCTGTAGAAGTAATAACAATATCGGCTTGTGCCAGATAATCCGGAATTTCCTGAAGGCGCAAAACCTGAGCATCAAATTCCTGAGCCAGCGTCATCGCACGCTCTCTGGTTCGGTTTGCAACCATCATGTGCTTACAACCATTTGCGGCAAGATGTCTGGCAACGAGTTCAATAGTCTCTCCGGCACCGACCAACAGCACGGTAGAGTCTGAGAGTGATTCAAAAATATGTTTGGCTAATGTACAGGCCGCATAAGCAACTGAAACCGCATTACCGCCGATCTCGGTTTCAGTCCGGACCCGCTTAGCGACCGAAAAAGCTTTTTGAAATAATTTATCAACCGACGAATCAATCGCTTCAAGTTCCCGGGATTCAGAATATGCCTGCTTCACCTGCCCCAAAATCTGAGGCTCACCCAGTATTAACGAATCCAGCCCACAACATACACGCATGAGGTGACGTATTGCTTCCTGCTCTTCATGAATATAAATACTTGGATTCAGCTCCTGGCTATCAACCTGATGAAATTCAGATAACCAGTGGATCAGTTGATCTTTTAATGCCGGCTTCACCTCACAATATAATTCGGTGCGATTACACGTAGAAAGAATCACACTCCCTTCTACACCGTTATGCATACGAAGTTGTTTCAACGCATCCTGCAGTTTCTCCGGACCAAACGCAACTTTTTCACGGAGGGCCAGAGGCGCCGTATTATGATTGATACCGATAGTAAGCAAGGACATGAATTGGGAATACTCTGATTACAGTCATCTTTAAGAAGTAAGCCAGGAATTTTACTGTATGCCCTTATTGATGAAAAGAGTTTACAGGATTTGTTTTTATTACTTCGTGACATCAATGATATAGTATTTACTATCTTTTTGTATTTTTTGGGTAATAACGACGCCGTATGATTCGCCAGATAACCCTTTGTTTCATTGCTTTGATCATTCTTAACGGCTGTGGAAGCCTTCAGCAACCCGTTCAGGTCCCTGTTGAGTGGCACTCTCATCAGAATCAGCTCAAACAAATCACAACATACAATATCTCAGGTAAACTGGGGTACATCTCCCCGAAGGAGCGTCGTTCTTTTAACTTTCAATGGAAAAAGTTCTCCCGTCAAAATCAATTACGGCTCACGACCTTTTTGGGACAAACCGTACTAAAAATAGATATCGGTGAAAACAGTGCCAGAATTGAAACATATGAGGGAGAGGTTTACACAGATAAATCTCCGGAAGCTTTGATTGAAAAACTCACAGGGCTGAAGATTCCACTGAGTCCACTAAGTCAGTGGATCCTTGGGTTACCATCGAAAGCTGATCATTTCACTTTAAATTCAGGCCATACACTGGAGACGCTTGACAAAACACTTGGCAAAGAAAAATGGCGGGTAAAATATGATGACTATACGGACATCAATTACCGGCATAATTTGCTGCCACTGCCATCAAAATTATCTCTCAGCCAGGGACAAACAAAAATCAACCTCCGGATTTCTCAATGGAATATCAAGCAATGACAACAACATGGCCATCCCCGGCAAAGCTGAACCTGTTTTTATATATCACAGGACAACGCCCGGATGGCTACCATGAATTACAAACACTTTTTCAGTTTATTGACTATGGCGATGAACTCGTCATTAAAGTGAATTCAACCGGCAGAATCACTGTGAGTCCGGAAATTAAAGGAGTATCTCTGCAGGACAATCTGATATGGAAGGCTGCAAATAAGCTGAAGAATTTAAGTCAATGTCCACTTGGTGCTGATATCACACTGCATAAGAAGCTCCCCATTGGTGGAGGTATTGGCGGAGGGTCATCGAATGCAGCAACGGCACTGGTTGCCCTGAATTATCTCTGGAACACAGAATATACAGAGGAACAGCTGGCTGATATGGGTTTATCTCTGGGCGCTGATATCCCGGTTTTTATCAAAGGACAAGCAGCTTTCGCACAGGGGGTTGGTGAGCAACTCACACCGGTTAAACCCCGGGAAAAATATTATCTGGTGGTCAGGCCTGATGTCAGTATTTCGACAGCTGTCATTTTTTCGCATCCTGAATTAACCAGAAATACGCGTAAACGAGCAATGGCCGAGCTTCTGGACGCTCCTTACGGAAACGATTGCGAAAAAATTGTCCGAAAGCTTTATCCAGAGGTTGATAAGAAACTTTCATGGCTGCTACAATACGCGCCGTCAAGATTGACAGGAACAGGATCATGTATTTTTGCGGAGTTTACAAGTAAAAATGATGCACTACATGTTCTTGCTCAAATGCCTGAGAATGTATCCGCATTTATTGCACAGGGATGTAATTTATCACCCCTGAAAAAGACATTACTCAGCTATCAATCAGCTCACACCAAATCAACTTAAACACTGGACGCAACCCTGAGGTTTCCACCGTGCCTGACATGAAGCTTTTTGCTGGTAACGCAATCCCCGAACTAGCCCAACGTATTGCTGATCGCTTATATATTTCTCTTGGTGATGCAACTGTATCCCGCTTTTCTGACGGAGAAGTCGCAGTTCAAATCAATGAAAATGTACGAGGTAGCGACGTATTTATTATTCAATCAACATGTGCTCCGACAAACGACAACCTGATGGAACTTGTTGTCATGATTGATGCAATGCGCCGTGCTTCAGCAGGCCGTATTACTGCAGTAATCCCGTACTTTGGATACGCCCGTCAAGATCGACGAGTCCGTTCTGCACGTGTGCCGATCACTGCAAAAGTCGTTGCAGACTTTCTGTCAAATGTTGGCGTCGATCGTGTTTTAACGATTGATCTCCACGCCGAACAGATTCAGGGTTTCTTTGATGTACCTGTTGACAATATCTTCGGTACCCCCGTTCTTCTTGAAGATATGAAAGCCCGTAATCTGGAAGATCCGGTTGTTGTCTCTCCTGATCTGGGAGGTGTTGTGCGTGCACGAGCTACAGCGAAAGCACTGGGTGACATAGATATCGCAATCGTAGATAAACGCCGCCCACGGGCAAATGTTTCTGAAGTCATGAATCTCATCGGAGACGTTGATGGAAGAGACTGTGTCATCGTAGATGATATGATTGATACAGGCGGTACGCTTTGCAAAGCCGCTGAAGCTTTGAAAGAGCGTGGCGCAAAACGCGTCTTCGCATATGCAACGCATGCTGTATTTTCCGGCAATGCAGCACAAAACATTAAAAGTTCAGTCCTGGATCAGGTCATTGTAACGGACTCAGTTTCTCTCTCTAAGGAAATGCAGGCAACAGGAAAAGTTTCACAGTTAACATTGTCTACAATGCTGGCTGAAGCGATTCGCCGCATTAGCAATGAAGAGTCGATCTCAGCGATGTTTAACTAAGCTAAACTTTAGCCAGATCTCTGAAACACCACATGTTTTCAATGTGGTGTTTTTTTATGCTCAGAGAACAAGATCACAAGTTTGGGTATGTCAAATATTGTGCTATGATACGGCGCTTTTCAGTTCCAAAGAGGGCCATATTGTGAGTCTTCCGATAAAGTTACTTGTTGGGTTGGCAAATCCCGGCCCTGAATATGCGCGTACAAGACACAATGCAGGTGCATGGATTGTTGAAGAACTTGCCCGGGTCCATCATGTCGTATTAAAAAATGAATCAAAGTTTTACGGCCTGACCGGACGCATCGTCATGAATGAGCATGATCTCCGTTTGTTGATACCAACAACGTTTATGAATTTATCCGGGAAAGCTATTGCGGCGCTGGCCAAATTCTATCAGATCAAACCAGAAGAAATCATGGTGGCACATGATGAGCTTGATCTCCCTCCCGGAGTCGCTAAGTTTAAAATGGGAGGTGGGCACGGAGGTCACAATGGTCTGAGAGATACCATCAATAAACTTGGTAATAATAAAGATTTTTACCGCCTCAGAATTGGCATAGGACATCCGGGACATAAAGACCGGGTTACTGGTTATGTTCTGGGAAAAGCGCCTCAAAAGGAACAGGCGTGTCTGGATGCAGTGGTAGATGAATCGGTCCGGTGTCTGGATATTTTACTCAAAGACGGTTTAACAAAGGCACAGAACCGTTTACATACATTCAAAGCAGAATAGGGTTATAGTCATGGGTTTTAAATGTGGCATTGTTGGTCTACCAAATGTTGGCAAGTCAACGCTTTTTAATGCACTCACTAAAGCAGGAATTGAAGCTGCAAATTTTCCTTTTTGTACAATTGAGCCCAATACCGGCATTGTTCCGGTTCCAGATATTCGTCTTGATGCTTTGGCAAACATCGTTAACCCGGAGCGAGTTTTACCGACAACGATGGAGTTCGTGGACATTGCTGGCTTGGTTGCCGGTGCATCCAAAGGGGAAGGCTTAGGAAATAAGTTCCTTGCGAACATTCGTGAAACAGATGCTATTGGACATGTTGTTCGTTGTTTTGAAAATGAAAATATTGTTCACGTTGCCGGCAAAGTTTCTCCTATTGAAGATATTGAAGTCATCAACCTTGAACTTGCACTTGCAGATTTAGATGCTTGCGAAAGAGCAATGCAACGTCAGGCAAAAAAAGCAAAAGGTGGAGATAAAGACGCAAAATTCGAGATCAGTGTACTGGAGAAATTACTCCCGGTACTGACTGAAGGCGGTATGGCCCGCAGTGTCACATTGACTAAAGAAGAAAATGCAGCCATTGCTTATCTGAACTTCCTGACTCTAAAACCAACGATGTATATTGCTAATGTGAACGAAGATGGTTTTGACGACAACCCATACCTGGAAGCAGTTAAAGAGTTTGCAGCACAAGAAAATAATGTGGTCGTCGCTGTCTGTGCCGCTATTGAATCTGAAATGGCAGAATTAGACGATGATGATCGTGATGAGTTTCTGGCTGATCTGGGTATTGAAGAACCTGGTCTGAACCGAGTGATTCGTTCTGGTTATGAATTGCTCGATCTGCATACCTATTTCACTGCAGGTGTAAAGGAAGTACGGGCCTGGACAATACCTGTCGGTGCAACAGCGCCTCAGGCGGCGGGTAAAATCCATACTGACTTTGAGCGGGGATTCATCCGGGCTGAAGTTGTTGGTTATGATGATTTTATTCAGTTCAATGGCGAATCAGGTGCAAAAGAAGCAGGAAAGTGGCGCCTTGAAGGCAAAGACTACATCGTCAAAGATGGAGATGTCGTTCATTTCCGCTTTAATGTTTGATACGGATGTACCTCTTTTCAGGGAGTAGTCTCTTGCTCCCTGTACTTAAAAAAACAATAGCTCAATCAATTTAGTCATCACTGTTTTTTGATAATCTTCATTCTCAATGACGAGTCAATTTGCCAATAAACAACCAGCTTTGGTCAAAAAAAAAACGAACGATTGATTTATACAAATTTATTCGAAAAAACTATTGACGCTCTTGCACCATATCAGCATAATGCGCTCCGTTCTTGAGAATATACATATGTATATTTCTGTGAAGACAGATGGCTACGTAGCTCAGCTGGTTAGAGCACATCACTCATAATGATGGGGTCACAGGTTCAAATCCCGTCGTAGCCACCATTTTTATAATGGATAATTTGCGGAAGTGGCGAAATTGGTAGACGCACCAGATTTAGGTTCTGGCGCCGCAAGGTGTGAGAGTTCAAGTCTCTCCTTCCGCACCAGTTTTTTTTGTATTTTGATTTAGTATCAGGATACACGACAGGTCTATCGCCAAGTGGTAAGGCAACGGGTTTTGATCCCGTCATCCCCTGGTTCGAATCCAGGTAGACCTGCCATTTTTTCAATCTGTTTTTAAGAATACAAAAAAGAGATTGAAACAAAGAGTGGGATTTATTATATTGTTCCGCTCTAAAAGTGGCTACGTAGCTCAGCTGGTTAGAGCACATCACTCATAATGATGGGGTCACAGGTTCAAATCCCGTCGTAGCCACCATTTTATTCTCACTACTTTTGCGGTGGTGGCGGAATTGGTAGACGCGCTAGCTTCAGGTGCTAGTGTCCGTTAGGACGTGAGGGTTCAAGTCCCTCCCTCCGCACCAAAGTGAGAATAAAACTGTTACAGGTCTATCGCCAAGTGGTAAGGCAACGGGTTTTGATCCCGTCATCCCCTGGTTCGAATCCAGGTAGACCTGCCATATTTATATCAGCCAGTCGTGTATGAGTGGTTGAAAGCCTGATATTTTTTCTGATTTTATTATCGGAAGCATGCGGAAGTGGCGAAATTGGTAGACGCACCAGATTTAGGTTCTGGCGCCGCAAGGTGTGAGAGTTCAAGTCTCTCCTTCCGCACCATATTCGAAGTCTTTTGAGTTTAATCTCAAGGCTCTGCAGGTCTATCGCCAAGTGGTAAGGCAACGGGTTTTGATCCCGTCATTCCCTGGTTCGAATCCAGGTAGACCTGCCATATTTATATCAGCCAGTCGTGTATGAGTGGTTGAAGCTTTAAAAATTTGTTTTCTGATTTTATTATCAGAAGTATGCGGAAGTGGCGAAATTGGTAGACGCACCAGATTTAGGTTCTGGCGCCGCAAGGTGTGAGAGTTCAAGTCTCTCCTTCCGCACCATAAATATCTTGGCTACGTAGCTCAGCTGGTTAGAGCACATCACTCATAATGATGGGGTCACAGGTTCAAATCCCGTCGTAGCCACCATATTTTTATTTGCTATTTCGACATGCGGTGGTGGCGGAATTGGTAGACGCGCTAGCTTCAGGTGCTAGTGTCCGTTAGGACGTGAGGGTTCAAGTCCCTCCCTCCGCACCAGAAATGGCAGATTATTGTTCTTCTCTCCCTTTAGGTTATTTCCTCCCGTAATTGTTTTATTTTTCTTATGGTCAATTGGATTGTCGTAATTTTATCTGACCATCAAATTAGCGACTGTATCGTTTGTCCTTTGAAAAATCACCATGGCGTGTTTGTACCGATTTGTAAAATGAACTGTTCATCTCGACATATCGTTTATCACAAGTTGTTATGAAGTACATAATGACCACGTTGAGCCGGTTATGGAACAGATTACTTCGCTTAGTATGTGGATACAGACTATGTATGAAAATACTTGCCCCATAATTTGGGGAGTATTGTGATATGGGATATTCGACAAAACATCTACCAAACTAACACCAAACACATCAAATGATTGATCATATGAATGATTCTGGTGTGGAAAACATACAAGGGCATTAGGTATGGAGGCCCTTGTTTAAGCGCCTTTCTTATCAATAAAAAGGGGATGGCTTGAGCGGTTTGCGGAACCAGATATATCCAGATCAGAAAATGACTAAGGATGGTATAAGACACAGAAAAGTTGTCGGAAATAAAAAATCCAGCCTAAGCTGGATTTTTTTGATAAAGCATCAAAAGCAATTACAGATATTAGCCTAAAAGTGCTAATGCTGAATTTGGCGCTTGTTTTGCCTGGGCAAGCACTGAACTTGAAGCTTGAGAAAGAATCTGAGCTTTTGTCAAAGCTGTCGTTTCTTTTGCAAAATCAGTATCTTTGATACGGCTTGCAGAAGCATTCACGTTTTCGTCAATGTTGTTCAGGTTGCTGATCGCATGTCCAAAACGGTTCTGGAATGCACCCAGTTCAGCACGGTGACTATCTACATATTGTAGAGCAGCATCAACAACAGCAACAGCTTGTTGCGCACCACCTACAGAAGTGACATTGATAGAATCAACTGTGACTTCTTTTGAGTCAGAAGACAGACCTAGTTCACTCGCCAGACTACCACCAAAGTCCAACTCGCCGTCGATCTGATTGTTATCTGTGAACAATTGCAACTGACCTTTTTCATTTACAGATGCAACCAGTTCATCAGTCTGACCATTAATATATGTAGCAAGCTCTTCAATATCATCACCGGCTTTAGCATTGATTTCGATTGTTTTCTCACCTTCAACTTTATCATTCAAAGTGATTGTCAAATCGTTATCATCGCCATTTACAGACCAGCTTTTATCTTTACCTTCTTCAGCAACATAGCTTTGACCACCCATGCTGCTATTGTCACTACGCATATTTTTCAGGTTCAACATAACCGCTTCGCCGCTATCAGCACCGATTTGGAAAGACTTAGTTGAGAATGAACCATTCATCAACTTCGCACCACCAAATGATGTTGTTTCAGCAATACGGTTTAATTCATCATTTAATGATGTAATTTCTTCCTGAATTGCCTGACGATCTGATTTAGAGTTAGAACCATTTGAAGATTGTAGAGACAGATCTCTCATACGCTGCAGAATGCTTGTTGTTTCTTTCATCGCACCTTCAGCTGTTTGGGCGATAGAGATACCATCGTTTGCGTTTCGGACAGCAACTCCAAGACCACGACTCTGGACATTCAAACGATTCGAAATTTGCAACCCAGCCGCATCATCCTTCGCGCTATTGATTTTATATCCAGAAGATAAACGTTCCATTGATGAGTTCATTTGTTGCGTTGCGCTATTCAGATAACGCTGAGCCGTCATCGCTGATACGTTTGTATTTACATTAACCGCCATAGTGGTTTCTCCTAATTGATTTTCCGGCAATGCGGAAATTCTTTCATGTTTGTCCGACGTCTCGGATAAACATAGTTCTCTCAAAGTTCAGTCCTATAGCGACTTGCGGATTATTTCCTTTAGAAAAAAAATGGCCATTGATGTGAAAAAGATGGACTAAAGATCACATTGCGACTGAACACGCAAAAATGATATGCGAAAAGCAGAAATAGCTAAAGTTTTCCGGGAATTTACCAAGGTGGGTAAAAAAGAGAGAGAAGCCCCTTTTCCTTTGAGAGAACCGGGGCTAGAGAGTGGTAGCCAGTCCAATGTGGAGATCGAGAGAAATAGTCACATTTGGCATACCGGTGTACGATTCATAAATGTGTGAAACAGGTTTTTGAGAGAGAGTTTCACACGATTCAATCATCATACATTTACCAAAGGGTTATCATCCTAAGCTCACGTCTGAACCAAACAGATGATAACTCTGCTACTACTGCAATAAGGAGATTGCAGCGTTTGGTAATTGTTTTGCCTGAGCCAGAATAGAAGTGCCGGCCTGTTGCAAAATTTGCGCTTTTGTCATCTGGGTTGTTTCTTTAGCAAAATCAGTATCTTTAATACGACTTTTCGATGCTTCAACATTCTCCTGAATGTTAGACAAATTGTTGATACTATGGCTTAAACGGTTTTGCTTAGCACCTAAGTCTGCCCGTTCAGAATCAACATATTTTAAAGCTGCATCCAAAATGCTGACTGCATTTTGAGAAGTACCAATCGATAAAATATCTGCCTGATTCACTGTCGTATATGTGCCTTCACCATCTTCCATGCCAAGTTCAGAGGCTAAGCCACCCGAGACTGAAAGATCGCCAACAATGTCAGTTTCACCGATGAAAAGCTGAAGCTGCCCGTCATCATTTACAGAAGCTTTCACCCGTTCATTTTGACCATTGATGTAAGTTGCAACTTCCTGGATATCGTCTCCGGGTTTTGCATTAATATTGATTTCAATCTCTTCGCCATCTTTGGTCGTAAACTCCATTTTCAGATCCCGCTTATCAGCCGGAACTCCCCAGTCTTCACTTTTTCCGTTTTCACTGGAGAATGTTTTACCACCCATGTGAGGATCATCAGCCCGCATACTGGTTAAACCAATAATAATTGCTTCACCAGCATTAGAGCCGATCTGGAAAGCGGCTTCACCGAACGTTCCATTCAATAATCTGCGGCCACCAAAAGAGGTTGTCTCAGCAATACGGTTTAACTCATCCTGCAGTGCATGAAACTCGTCATTCAATGCTTCACGCTCTGAATGAGAGTTTGTTCCGTTTGCTGATTGCAAAGCCAAATCACGCATACGCTGTAAGATACTTGTTGACTCCCCCATTGCTCCTTCAGCTGTTTGAGCAATAGAGATACCGTCACTCGCATTACGAATAGCAACGTCTAAACCACGGGATTGAGAAATCAACCGGTTAGAGATCTGCAGACCTGCCGCATCATCTTTAGCACTATTAATTCGATTCCCTGAAGATAGACGTTCCATCGATGTATTCAGCTCATCAGTCGCTTTCGTCAGATAGCGTTGAGCTGTCATCGCTGACACATTCGTATTTACATTAATGGTCATAGTTTGCTCTCCTATTGAGTTCGCAAGCTTATTGCGAAGTGGTCAGCTTTAACTCTCATTTGGAAGCACTGACCGTAAATAACTTTCCATATCGCTACACCACCGGTTACATGACCGATAATATGCTCCATAGTTAAATTAATACAACTTACGTGCCAACTTTTCATGAAATTAAAACTCTTTTAAAATCAACAAGTTAAAAAAGAAAGCTCACCTAATAATATTTAATTCAATGATTGAAGCTTTAGACTTCAATACGTTGCCGCTTTTTCTTGCCGCTTCTTTGCCACCCAGTTTTCCGGGGCCGTAAAGTATCACGTGATTTAACATCTCCTTTCGCTCTTATGGCATTGCACATAAGGCACCTTGAAAGTTAGATATAGTTAAACAACGTGAGATCTTTTGTCTTACCGAAGGCCTGTTGTGAAGCCTGAAGCGCGCGTGTATTTTCATTAAACTCGATAACTGCATCTGCATAATCGAGATCTTCAAAACTGCTTTTCGATCTGGCTAAAGTCAGTTTGTAATCTTCATGCTCGTTTTCCTGAATATCCAGGGTTGTTAAACGGGCACCAATATCTGTTCGTACTTTATTGAGATGAATGAAAGCTGTATGAAATTCTTCAGTCATCTGATGCAACTTTGCTGTAGAAGATGCATCCGACACTGAGTTTTTGGAGTATTTCATCGCTTCTTTAAACGTATCGAAAATACTGAATGTCTTTCTTGGTGACAGTTCAATCCGATCTCCGGCTGTAATTTGCCCTTTTACATTAATGGTCAGACCTTCATACTGAATCCCTGTTTTAGGGTTAAATATATCCGTCTGCACAGCACTGCCATCCTGATCCAGCTGATAGCCATACTCACCATTTCCCATGTCAACAAACACGACCGAATAGTTGGATTCATCATCAGAATCTTTATTTACGGCTCTTTCTAACAACAAGTCAGAACCTTCCTGCAACTGATAGTCAGGCTCGTAATCCCCAAAGGGATTCTTAATGTCCATAAAAATTTTATTGCCGGGATTATTGAAGGGCACTTCCAGAGCATTGGAAATTTTCATTTTTCTCTGATAGTCATCCCCTGCATAAGTGACATTGCCATCATTGTCTCTGAAAAACGGTTGATTTTTAGGCTTTGTCCCGGCAAAGATATAATTACTCGACTCATCCTGCTCATTACTCAAATTGAGCAGATTATTTGATAACTCTTCAAGCTCCCGCTCATGGGCCATACGGTCTTCAGCAGACAACGCACCATTGATCATTTCCATCACAGTCCGCTTTGCCACATCCGCATAATCTTCCGCATTCGCGATAATAGCTTCCTGGTGACCGAGTCGGTTTCTTACCATGACAATCGCATCCAGATACTGCCGGATTTGCTCTTCCTGCTGCCCTACATTTTGAATGTAGTGCGTCGCTAATGGATTATCAGCAGCCGTCAACAACTTCTTACCAGACGCCAGCTGAGCCTGGTTATGGTGGACCTTTGCTTCCTGACGACGCAGATCATTCTGAACTGCCTGATAGTTATGAAAGCTTGAAATGCGATTTAACATTCACCGACTCCTATCTCAACTGCAGGATCGTATTGAAAGTGTCATTGGCCGCCTGCATCACCCTTGATGAAGCCATATAAGCATGTTGGAACTTCATCATATTTGCTGCTTCTTCATCCAGATTGACTCCGGAAATTGAAGCAATACGCTCAGATGCAGCCTCTTTTTCCAAACGAGCGACATCGGTCAAACGTGACGCCGTAGATGCTTTCAGACCAACATTCGTATTCAGATTATGATAAACATCAATAATGGTTGCTTCATGGTCATCCATTTCTTTATCTGTCTGAATATTCTGCATTTTTCTCAGGTTACCGTTATCCCCTTCGGAAGGAACAAGGTTCGCTGTAAACTTATCATTGGGCAATGCGCCAGATGAAAGCTGGAAGATTGTTCCCATGATTTCAACCGGTTCAGACGGCGGATAAGGCAAATCTTTTAAAATCAAATTGCCTTTTTTATCGCGAACGGAAAATGTTTGCCCGGTCGCGGAAATATTCACTTCAAACTCTTTTATCTCTCCGGCACGCATGATTTCAAACGTTGCGGTTCCCTGAGCAAACGTCGTTGACGCCTCGTAGCTTTGTGCGGCAATTTCTCTGGGATCATTCATCTCTGTCTGAATATCCGCCGCACCTCTCCGGGTTGGCCGGATAAAGAAGCGCTCTCCCTCTTCTGGAGGATTCGCAATTTTGATCTTCATACCATCAAGATATAATTCATCGTCAACAGGTGTCAGTTTCTTCTGCTTTCCATTTGGCAATGTCGTCACATATTCACTACCCGTGTATAACACTGAATACTCTCCGCCTTTTAACTGGCTGATATCATCAATATAAACATACATATCAGCCTCAGAGTCACTGTGTGTAATGACTCGCCTTTTTGCAGAAATATCAGAATTAACATCGGTGAAAAGTTCTCTGCCAACCTGGCCATCAAGGTCTAGTCCCTGTTTCTGCAGGTGGTTCACCTTGTAAGAAAAAGCAACAGCCAGACGACCAATTTCGTCGAGGACATATGGAATATCTTTATCCCGCATATCAAATAAAGCCCCCATTTTCCCCCCAATTTCCTTAGAAGAGATGGCTTTAATTCCTTTGCCTTCAATCATTGCCAAGCGTCGCTGTTGTACATCCGGATAACCGGCAATCATTGTCAGCTGACTTGCCTCTGTACCGGATACCAACGTATGACCATTGCCGATATGAACATTGAATCCTTCCGCATTTTTACGTGGCGTCACGGTGACTTTGGTATATTCAGCTAACTCGCGAACCAGCTTTTCATGCTCATCCATCAAATCATTATGTGGACCTGGTGTTTTCATCATCAGGCGCTGTAAGTCTCTGATTTCTATAGCCAGCTGATTAATCCGGGTAATACCGTGTTCCAGCGCATTATTTGTTTGCTCGAAACCCCGGTATATGGTTTGATGAAACCCATTCAGATTTTTAGCAATCAAATCCGCTTTTTCCAGCAGTACCTTACGGGCACCAACATCATTCGGACTATCTGCCAAAGTCTTCAGTGCATCAAACCAATCGTTCAGGTTTTCCGGAATTTTTTTCGACGTAATCGATGACAACATCTTGGTCAAAGTGTCCAGATTTTTTTCTATGTCTTGCTTGTTCGAAAAATCAGTCGTGGCAATATTTAGCTCTTTAACGGCAAACTGATCCCATGAGCGGCGAACATTTTCCACATGCACGCCCATGCCGTATGTTTGACCACCATACTGGCGGGGCATATTGACGCCCTGGATCACCGACTGACGACTGTAACCATCTGTATTTACATTAGATATATTATGACCAGTCGTGTTTAACTGCTTCTGTGCCGTTAACACACTCTGAGTACCAATATTTAACAAATCAGATGCCATACTGCCCCCAAAAATATTATTTAACCGGCAAAAACCGGCAACACTAAATATTAATAAGCAATAGGCGTGCCAACTAAAATAAAATATAAAAGACAAGGAGTTAGATAAAATTCAGGGAGGCAAAAGCGCTCCCTGAATTAAAAAGAAAAGAATGAAATGAGTGATGAAGAATAGAAAGCCAGAGAATTAATCCATTTGTTTAATTTTTGCCTGAACTCTTAATACTTTATTTGCATAATCAGGGTCTGTTGCATATCCAGCCTGATGTATCTCCCGGATAAACTGCTGGTCGTTCCCGTGCTGATTCAATGCTGTGCTATATCTGGGATTTTCAGCAAGAAATCTCACATAATCATCAAAACTATCCTGATAATTACTGTATGAACGAAATGCTGCTTTCTCCATCACCGGAATCTGATCACGATATTCCAGTGTTTGAGAAGTGACTTTATCACCTTGCCAGCGTCGATCTGCTTTAATATTAAACAGGTTGTGGCTACTACCTGCCGCATTGCTGACAACTTTTTGCCCCCATCCCGTTTCCAGTGCCGCCTGAGCAAGGAGAAGAGATGAATCAATCCCTAAAGCCCTGGCCGCTTTTTCAGCATAAGGCTTCATCGTTTCAATGAAAGACTCTGGTGATTTGAAGACACGAGGTTCATCAATCTGAGACGAAGCGGGTATGTCAGTCATCTGAGGAGAATTTTTCGCCAGTGCCGCGTCCTGATGGTATTTTCTTACTTTCTCAAGTGCGGCCTGCAATTGATCCGGCGTAGCCGCATCTTTTGTCTTCCCCTGTTCATCCTGACCTGAGTTTGCGGATAACTGAGCAACAATCATATCTGCCAGGCCAAGTTTACCCGATGTACTCAATTCACTGGACATTTGGTCATCGAGCATCTGCCGATAAAAATTTTCTGTCTGGCTGTTAAACAGGTCTGTTTTAAACTCTGAATTCGCATCTCTCATTGATTTCAGCAACATGGAAGTGAAAACAGATTCGAACTGTTTTGCCGCAGCCTTTAATGCTTCATTTTCACTTTGTTTGTCCCCACTGACAGCCTGCTTACGTAGTCTATCCAGTTGAGAAATATCCTGAATAAAACCAATATCTTTTGTTCCGTTATTATTCATGACATCACTCCCCTAGATAATGATCAGCTGGCCTTCAATGGCACCCGCTTGTTTTAAAGCCTGCAAAATAGCCATCAAATCAGAAGGCGCTGCGCCAACTTCATTCACAGCACGAACCAAATCATCGAGTGTTACCCCAGGTTGAAAATTGAACATTTTACCTTTCTTCTCAGACACTGAGATATCGGAATCAGGCACAACAGCCGTTTCCCCGCCAGCTAAAGCTCCAGGTTGGCTTACGTTCAGATTTTCCTTGATAGCCACGGTCATCCCACCATGCGTTACCGCTGCAGGTTTCAGCCTCACATGCTGGCCAACAACAATCGTTCCGGTTCGCGAATTCACAATAATTTTTGCAGCGCCTTCTGCTGTATTGAATTCAAGGTTTTCAATCGCAGACAGGAATGCAACGCGCTGCCCGGCATCTCTTGGCGCCCGAACTTTAACTGAGGTTGCATCAATGGCTGTTGCCATTTGTGGTCCAAGAAACTGATTTACAGCATCCGCCATTCGCTGCGCCGTCGTGAAGTCAGAATCAAGCAGATTGAAAGTAATATAGTCACCACGGGTAAAAGGTGTAGGAATTTCCCGCTCAACAGTCGCACCATTTGAAATCATACCGACTGTCGGTGTGTTGCCAACCAGCTTAGAGCCATCAGCGCCATTAGCACTAAAGCCACTCACCACCAAATTCCCCTGAGCAACTGCATAAACCTTTCCATCTAACCCTTTCAGAAAAGTCTGCATAAGCGTACCGCCACGTAAACTCTTGGCAGAACCGACAGAAGAAACCGTTACATCGATTGTCTGTCCCTGTTTAGAAAAAGGAGGTAACTCAGCAGTGATCATCACTGCAGCAACATTTTTGGTTTTAGGCTTTGTTCCTTGCGGCAACTGTATGCCGAAATTTTGCAACATGGCATTAAAGCTCTGGTCGGTAAACGGCGTCGATTCGCCGGTACCCGGCAAGCCAGTCACTAAACCATATCCAATAAGCTGGTTGCTCCGGACACCGGCAACTTCAGCCACATCCTTTATCCGTGCAGCCTGTGCAACAAAAGGAAAGCTGAGAACAATGAGTATAAAGGATATGATTTTCTTCATTGCAAATACCTTGATTTTTCGAATATGACTTCTGGCCAAAACTTTGTCACTTAACATGTCTTACAGAGCTATATTAAAAAATCGTGCCAGAAATCCAGGTTCCTGCATATCCTGGTTCGTCCCTGTTCCGGAATATTGAATTCTGGCATTAGAGATACGGTTTGACGGGATTGTATTATCGAAGGCAATATCTTCAGGCCTGACCGTACCACTCAGACGAATGTATTCATCGCCGGTATTCAATGTCAGCCACTTTTCTCCACGAATGATGAGATTGCCGTTATTTAACACTTCCACCACTTCAACAGAAATCGAACCAGAAATACTGTTACTTTGATTTGCAGCAGCACTTCCGGAGAATTTATTGCCATTACTCAAATTATAAGAAAAGTTGTATTCCCCAATGTTAAGCTCTTTCCCTCCGACCTCTAAAGGATCCATTGATGCATCATTATTCTTGGACAGATCAGCATCAGAACTTTTAGCAGCCTTCGTACTTTCATTGAGTGTGACTGTGATGATATCACCTACTTTTCTCGGTTTTGAATCATCATACAGGCTGTTTGAAGCAGCCTGACTGAACAGAGAACCCGTTTCTGCCGCGTAATGCTCAGGCTGTTTTTTAGGATGAATCGGGGCCCATGCCGGATCACCGGCAACGGGATCAACCCGGCTGCTCAATGAATCAAGTAAACCATTGCTATTATTAGTCTCTTGTGATTTATCCCCTTCGACTGCATCGACAGTTGTTGTACCTTCTGTATAAGCCCAGTCATTTGAATCATACTGAACCAGCGAACAACCAGACAAAAAACTAATTAAACCAAGTGTTACTATACGTTTCATTGTGCATCTCTCTTCAACAACAAATGATTAAAGCTGTTGATTTACATAGCCCATCATTTTATCTACAGCAGAAATGACTTTTGAATTCATTTCATAAACACGCTGCGCTTCAATCAGATTCACCAGCTCTTCTGTCACATTGACATTAGAACTTTCAAGCATAGACTGGCGAACATTACCCAAGCCATCAAGTCCCGGAACACCTTCCTGCGGATCACCACTGGCTCCTGTTGGTAAATATAAGTTTTGTCCGACAGGTTCTAATCCACCAGGATTGACGAAATCAACTGTAGTAATTTGTCCTACAACCTGATTTTCCTGTTGTCCGCGGATACGCACTGAAACTTGCCCGTCGTTACCAACCGTAATTGATTGTGCATCTTCAGGAATAACGATCTCAGGCTGCAATGGATAGCCAGAACCGGAAGTCACGACCATACCTTCCGCATTTAATGTGAACTGACCGTTGCGGCTATAACCAATATTACCGTCAGGCATCAATACCTGAAAGAAACCATCACCTTCGATCATCATGTCCAGACTGTTACTGGTTGTCTGTGCATTACCATTCGTGTGTACTTTTTGCGTCGCAACTACTTTAGAACCCGCGCCAAGCATCAATCCGCTCGGTAGTTCAGTATTCTGAGATGACTGACCACCTGGCTGATTCACATTTTGGTAAAAGAGATCTTCAAACACAGCCCGGCTTTTCTTAAAGCCCACTGTCGATGCGTTCGCAAGGTTGTTAGAAATGGTCGCAATATTTGTCTGTTGCGCATCTAAACCTGTCTTACTAACCCATAATGCCGGATGCATATTTTAGTCTCCTTTACTCATTAACTCGTACGAAGCAGAGAATCAGATGCTTTATCCATCTCTTCTGCTGTACTCATCATTTTGACCTGCATTTCAAACTGACGCTGCAAATCAATCAAATTTGTCATCTCACCAACTGCATTCACATTACTGCCTTCTAAAGCACCCGGAAGCAACGTGACCTGTGCATCTGCCTCAAAAGCAGCATTTGGATCTTTTGCACGGAATAAACCATTTGCATCTTTATATAACGATTGATTTCCGGGACGAACCAATTTAATACGATCAACAATTTCCATTGCATTGGCCGGAGCACCCTGAGGCAACACTGAAATGGTTCCATCAGTCCCAATTTCGATTTTACTCAAAGGCACAGGCAGAGTTATGGGTGCTCCTGTTTCTCCAAGAACTAAGTGACCGGAACCTGAAGTCAGCAAACCATTTTGACTCACCTGAAAGTTGCCATTTCGTGTCAGACCTTCTTGACCCGTTTTATCGAGGACAGAAATCCAGCCTTCTCCCTCAACTGTCACATCCAGATCACGACCAGTTGTAATGACACTTCCCTGCTTAAAACTATGTCCGGGACGCTCTGTCATGCTAAAAACACGTGTAGGAAAGCCATCACCATAAGTTTGCATAGATCGAGCCTGTGCTAAATCAGCCCTGAACCCTGTTGTACTTACATTAGCCAGATTATTTGCTCTGAGCTGCATTGCCTGCATATTTTGCTTGGCACCACTCATTGCAAGAAATAACGCACGATCCATACTTTACTCCTGTCATCGTTATACAAGAGTTAACAAGCAATTGACGTGCCAATATAAAAACTCTTTTATTTCAGTTAATTAAGTGGATATATGAAGTTTTTTGCCGCTGAATTGCCGCAAGATGGCAAAAAGCCAAACGCACGTTGCCGCTCGTTTGGCTTTTTTAAGAAGCAGAAAAGACGATTAACGAATCTGCAGAATTGTCTGTTGCGTCTGGTTATGAACTTCCAGTGCACGAGAGTTCGCCTGGAAATTCCGCTGAGCTGAGATTAAATCAACCAGCTCCTGAGTCATATCGATATTCGATTGCTCTAAGGTACCGCTATTCACTGTACCAAAAGACCCTTTATTCGATTCACCCCAGATTTTATCACCGGAAGCTGTGGTTGAATCCCACTGAGTTCCACCCTTTTTATCCAGTCCCTGCTCGTTGGCAACCCGAACCAGAGCAACACGGCCTAAAGTAATATTTTCACCGTTAGAATAGGTGCCCAGAATACTGCCTTCTTCATTCACATCAACTTTGGTCAGGAACCCGGTTGTTGCGCCATCTTCATCAAATTTCGTCAATTCAAACGGTGCAGCGAACTGAGTCGATGCATTCAGGCCGAAAGAGATTGACTGAGTCGGATCAGCGCCATTCATGTTCACTGGATTTGCACCTGCACCGATGGGTTCGGAAACAACATCCTGTCCCCCATTAATACTCGCCAGTGTACCATCATTATTAAACCGAATCGTATGACCAGTCTGACCTGATGGCGCAGTCGCATCACCGCCTGCAATATTGATTGGCTTTTCGCCTTCGCCATCAGTCATCGTATAATAAACCTGCCATGTATTCGGCTGAGTTTGATCTTTCAGGTAATAAGTCGTCATCTTGTACGACTGCCCCATCGAATCATAAACAGTTGACGATGTTGATCGGTTATAAGTTTCCGGATCTTCAATATCAAATAATGCAGGATCCTTAAGCGGTGCATCTGCCGGCAAATTCACTCCGACTTCAACATTAGCAGTCTGCTTCGGCTTACCAAATTGTGCCGGAATATTCAGAGGCTGAGCTTCATAAGAAGTCACATTGCCCGTATCTTTATTGACCTGATAACCCAGCAGAAATTCATCATTTGATGTAACCAGATAGTTATCCTTGTTCAAATGAAATGCGCCATTACGGGTCAGTTCATTCTGCTGCGGAATCAAACGTTCTTTAGCGACCGCAAAAAAACCAGTTCCTGATATACGCAAATCCATTGGGTTGTTCGTATAAATACTTGAACCTTCATGGAATTGCTGAGCAACTTTGTTTGCCTGAACACCACCACCAGGTGTTGTTTTAGCATTTGTGAACAAAGAGTTAGAGTATACGTCTCCAAACTCAGCACGAGATTCTTTAAACCCGAATGTATTTGCGTTCGCAATATTATTACTGGTTGTATTCAAATCAAGCTGCGCTGCAGACAAACCACTTAATGATACATATGACATCTAATATTCTCCTATCTGGCCAGCGCCAACTACGCCTTACCAACTTCCAGTACTTCAGCGAGCCGAACTGGTGATTCAAAACCAGCCAGGTTAAGCAGTACATTCCCATCGCCTTTGCCTAAGAGGACACTATTGACGTTCGCGTACGTTGAAACTTCAAACTCGTTATTTTTGCCATCCATCAGGCCCGAAGCTTTAATCTTATATTTACCAGCCGGCAAAGCATTGCCATTTTGATCTTTGCCATCCCACTCAACACGGGAATCTCCAACTGGCTTAGCGCCGACATCAAAAGTACGAACCAGTTGCCCTACTTCGTTTTCAACCCGTACGATTAAGTTATCGATAGATTGAGGAAGCTTCACCATCGCGGCCATACTTCCAGCATCTTTTTTAACGCCAGTCGCTCCAGGAACTAACACATCTCTTCCAACTAAGGATGATGCCTGCAAAGCCTGGTTTGATGTCATAGAGGAATTGAGATTCTCAAACTGAGAGTTCATTTTCCCAATGCCATCAACGGTCGCAAATGACGCCATCTGAGCGATCATTTGATCATTACTGACAGGCTTAAACGGATCCTGCTGTGATAATTGCTTTGTCAGCAAGGATAAGAAGTCTTCCTGCTTGAGGTCCTGTTTACCAGTCACCTCATCAGGTTTCTTCTGTTCCTGAAGTTTTTTTAACTGGTCAACATAGGACAAGCCATTTTGACCAACATTATCAACTCCAGCCATATGCTATCTCCTATACCTATTGACCCATCTGTAATGTTCTCAGCAGCATCTGCTTACTTGCATCTGCCAGTTGAACATTAGTCTGATATGCGCGTGAGGCCGAAATCATGTTCGCCATTTCTTCCATCACATTAACATTCGGCTTATAAATATAACCTTCATCATTCGCTAAGGGATGATCCGGGTTATATTCAGCTGTAAGTGGCTTGTCACTCTCGACTATGCCCAGTATTTTTACCGGAACCGTGTAATCGTTTTTAGTCTTAGCGTGATCAAGCTCTGCGGCAAAAACCGGATGACGAGCTTTGTATGTATCCTTTGCAGAACTACTGACACTATCAGCATTTGCCAGGTTACTCGAGGTCGTATTCAGACGAACAGACTCAGCGCTCATTGCAGAACCTGTTACGTTAAAGACATTAAATAAACTCATCTAAACTACTCCCCTTTAATTGCTTTTGTCATACTTTTAAATTTGCCACCAAGAAAATCAAGTGAAGCCTGATGACGAATCTGGTTTTGCATAAAGAGGTTTCTTTCTAAATCAACATCGACAGTATTGCCATCACCAGTATCAGGCTGTGTCGGAATGCGGTAAAGAGTTTCCCCTATGATTGCCCTGGAGGCAGGAATATGCCGCCCATCTGTTCTTGATAAATGAATATCTGCACCAGAACTTGCTGCTTGTAATGCCGTCTTGAAGTCCAGCCCTTTCGCTTTGTATCCCGGCGTATTAGCTTGTGCAATGTTACTGGATATCATTTCAGCATTACGCTCCCGTACACCAACAGTATACTGATGAATACCTAATGCATTATTGAATGAGATTGCCATATACGCCTCGTGATGAATAACTTCACTATGATACAAATAATCAAGCAATAAATATACCAACTTGAAAAGTTCATCAATACAATTTAATTACTTTGAACTGAGCAAAAAACAGACCAATCAATGGTACAGAAGAAATTTATTGAAGGGGTTAAGGAGAATAGAGATGCAAAACTTAGAACCCGTATTCTGAGAATCAGAATACGGGTTTTGTTTATTTAAGCTTGTATATAATACCAGGGTTACACCGGACCATCTCAAAACGATCAGTCAGCCCGGTTAAGGATTCAGAAGCACCAAGCAATAAATAACCGCCAGGATTTAAACTATTTGCCATCTGATTTAAAACTTTCGATTTCATGTCCGCAGAAAAATAAATCAAAACGTTACGGCAAAAGATAATGTCAAACTTTCCTAATAAAGCATAACTTTCCATCAGGTTCTGGGGCCTGAAGTTGACCAGGCGCTTTACATTATCTTTGACTTTCATCCGGCCATCACCTGCATCTTCAAAAAAACTCCGGCGACGTTCCAGCGATAGCCCCCGGCCTAATGCAAGATTGTCATAACTTCCCATCCGGCACATATCTAACATGGTTGATGAGATATCAGTAGCAACAACAGAGCAATTAGGAAGCATACCCGGTTTTTTCTGCTGCGTTTCCAGAATCGTCATCGCAATAGAATACGGTTCCTGTCCGGACGAACTGGCAGCTGACCAAATTTTAATCGGACGTTTTTTGGCAGCAATCTCAGGCAGCAGTTTATCTGACAGCACCGTGAATGGATAATTGTCACGAAACCACAACGTCTCATTGGTTGTCATCGCATCAACGGCCGCAACACGAAGCTCACGATTCATCCCTTTAACAACATCCCGAAGCAATGCAGACAACGAAGCTAAGCCATACTTTGTTACCAAAGGACTTAACCGACTTCTAACCAAATACTGTTTGCTGTCTCCGAGTACAATCCCACATTGAGACTCTAAGAAGCGACAAAAATCTTTATATTCTTGTTCGCTGATCGTTATCGCAGTCATTCATTTCTCTTTAGTCTACGTCTACCAGTGCAGCTTTTACCGCATTACCAAGTTCGTCAGGATTAAATTTCGCGATAAATGCATTCGCGCCTACCCTTTCTACCATAGCCTGATTAAATACGCCACTCAATGATGAGTGAAGTATTACATAAAGATCTTTGAGCTGAGGGTTCCGACGAATTTCGGCAGTCAGTGTATAACCATCCATCTCAGGCATTTCGATATCAGAAATAACCAATGAGATGTGATTAAATATCCCGCCATCTTCTGCCAGTTCAACCAGTTTTTCGTAAGCCTGCTTACCATCGATGACAGCTATCACTTCAAAACCAATTGACTCAACTGCCCTTTGCACCTGTTTTCGGGCTACTGTGGAATCATCTGCAATTAAGACTCGCCGGATAAATTCTTTCTTCTCTTCTGCTTTTGTGATTTCTTCACTGATGGACTCATCCATCGTTTCATCTACAGGTGCAATTTCAGCCAGAATTTTTTCAACGTCAATCACTTCTACTAACTCATTATCAATATTTGTCACTGCAGTTAAGTAGTTAGCTTTTCCCGCACCTTCCGGAGGCGGTAAAATTTCCTCCCAGCGCATATTGACGATTCTTTCAACGGAACTGACTAAAAAAGCTTGTATTGACCGGTTAAATTCAGCAATAACAACAAAACTCTTTTCTATGTCAGTCGTCGCTCTGCCACCAATGGCAAGGCTTAAATCAATAACAGATACTGTTTGTCCCCGAATGTGAGCAACACCTTTTACCAGACGATGCAAATTTGGCATTTCAGTTAACTTCGGACACTGCAAAACTTCTTTTACTTTAAAGACATTGATACCGTAACGCTGGCGACCATTTAACCGGAAAGTCAGCAACTCCAGTCGATTCTGGCCGACAAGTTGTGTACGCTGATTCACAGTATCCAGAATACCCGACATAAGTCCATCTCCATCTATACAAACTTTTCTGAAAAAAGTGGTAGTCTACAACAAGTGATGAATTAACTAAGGGATATAAAAACGTGTCTTTCATTTCACATCCATTCCCTCTGCCTGTTACTAAGTGTAGAGCTTTCTTCAAACTTTTTTATAGCTTTATCGTATTTTTATCACTTTTCTTTAACGTTTTTGCTGAAGCAGCAACGCAGGAGCAAATCGCTCATATCCGGAAAACAGCAGAAAATTATGCACTTCAAAAACTGGAATTTCCTGCCGGAGGTAAAATAGCCGCGACTGCAGCCCCTCTTGATAATCGGATACAGGCCTCCGATTGTCCAACAGGATTAAATGCATTTTCATCCTCTAAAAGAGGTTCTGCTAGCAACATCACTGTTCTTGTTGAGTGTAAAGCCGAAAACTGGCGGGTATATGTACCCGTTCGCCTGAAAATTAAAATTCCGGCAGTCACTGCCAATCATCCTTTGAGCCGGGGACAAATCATTACTCAACAAGACGTTAGTGTTAGCATGGTAGATCTGCTTCGCTTCAGACAGCAAGGTTTTTCGTCAATAAATCAAGTTATAGGCGCAAAAGTTAAAAGAAATGTTACTTTAAATGATATGATTAACAATCATGATATTTGCATTGTCTGCCGGAATGATAAGGTTGTGATTAAAGCGGTAAAAAATGGCCTGACCATTACCACACACGGCATTGCACTCTCTGATGGAATTCAGGGAGAACAAATCAAAGTAAAAAACAATAAATCCAAACGGGTTATTGATGCAAAGGTATCAGGAATTAACGAAGTGACGGTACATTTTTAAACTTTTATTGCGCTTCGGGCAAAAAAACATCAGTTTTGGCAAAGAAAATGCTAAAGTATCCTTTAAGGACGTCGATATTGACGGTAAGTAGATATACATTTAATTAAGGCTCAGCTATGGCAAGCATTGATAACATTCGTTCTGGCCAGTCTCTGGCAAATACCAGTCGAAGCACGCAACGCGCGGAAACCAATGCATCTGAATCAAAAACTGAAACAACGAGGCAAAATGTTGCCTCTGATAAAGATGCTGTTTCTCTAAGTACGCAAGGAAAAGCACTTGGAGATATCCATAACAAATTATCGTCGTCACCTGCATTTGATAATGCAAAAGTCCAGGCAATTAAAGATGCAATTGCTAATGGTTCTTACAAAGTTGACGCAGAAAAACTCGCAGATAATATGATCAAGTTTGAAAAAGAACTTGGTAGTGCTTAATCTGAGCACCAAAGAATTAAAGCGGGCAGGTTAGTAAATCATGGCAATCTTAAAAGATTTACTCGAATTTCAGTTCACGAATGCACAATCATTATCTGAACTTTTAGATCAGGAAAAGATTGTCATTGCTAAACGTACATCGTCAGAAATTGAAGCGATTGCAAAGCAAAAAATTACGCTGATCAATCAGTTAAATGACACAGACCAGAGAATTGCAAATCATCCTGACTTGCCGGGCCTGCAACAGGATGAATCGCTGACAGAACTTGTCGAACAAACAAAAGTTCTGATTGCTGAGTGTCAACAGGTCAATATGGTCAATGGCGAAGCACTGAAACGAGCACAACTTAGTTTTAATAAACTAAATAATCTAATGCAACAAAGTCAGGGAAAAATCGGGATGACATATACTTCCGAAGGGCAAACCCGTTCCATATCAACATTGGGGACAAACATTAAAGCCTGATCCTGAATACAGATATAAAAAGTACAGATATAAAAAAAGCGCCGTCGGCGCTTTTTTTATATCTGTAATCAGAACGAATGACTGAGCGAGAACAAAGAACCTGAATATCAGAAAAGCGTTTGCTGGCGCTTATCTGGTACTTGCTGAACTTCACCGTAATCTCTCATCTGCTCCATTTTATTGACATTCAAGCGAAGCTCGGTCACATAGCTATCACCGACTTTATAGCTACGAACAACTTCAGCCCCGCGAATAACACCATCAACGGCACCAGAAGTTGCTTCCGTACCCAGCCGCTGATCGGATAATTCAGCGCGACCACTCACCCTCATCCCATAAACTTGTTCAGCCAGTTCACGGTAAGCATCAATCTTAGAAGCACGCATCGCCCGGACTTGTTTTTCTTTCAGAGTTCGTCCTTTTTGTTCACTGATAGATGCATATCCAACAGCCGTCAGCCAGTTATCTTTATTAAGCGTTTGCAAAGGCTGGCAGGCCATCAGAAATAATGCTGTTATTGATACTAACAAAAATTTCATTCAACACTCCTAAGGGCGCAATATGACAGTATAAGGCTGTGTGATCGTCGGATCAGAGCGGATCAACACCCCATCCTGAGTACGCATTGTATTCAACGTATCTAAATCACGTCCAATTCTGTCAGCCGGTAAGAAGCCCTGCGCTGTTGCAACAACAATGCGGGATTGCATACCAACAACTCTGGCATTGACGATAACACCACCTTCCTGACGTAGCATCGTGCCGGTCAGAACATATTGAATGGCTTGCTTCTCAGCCAGATTTTTCCAATCCCGGCTGAATGCAAAATCACCCTGTTGTGTCACCTTAATTGAACC
Organism: Vibrio aerogenes; assembly: GCF_024346755.1. Lineage (NCBI taxonomy): Bacteria > Pseudomonadati > Pseudomonadota > Gammaproteobacteria > Vibrionales > Vibrionaceae > Vibrio > Vibrio aerogenes. Next base: position 3,136,127 of record NZ_AP024861.1, read on the forward strand.
TGTTGTTTTGAAGTCAACAACCTTAAACCCTCGCTGCTGTAACTGATGGATAAAACCTTCCGTTACAGAATTACCAAGCCAGTTCGTTGCATCCATATTCTGCAGGTCCACAAAAGAGGTAACAGCAATCGGTGTTCTTGCGGTCATACTCGTATTGGACTTGATCAGGTCCTCCGTCATACTCTCCACAAAAAAGTCTAATGTATGACGCGGACTTTCCATTAACATAAACTGAGATCCGCTATAGGAATCTTTACCATTGTATATAGGGGCATAGGAACATGCTGTCAGAGACAACACAAAAACCATTATTAGCCATCTTTTCATGTTCTGCTCTCCAGAAAACCCAGACAAAATTCAGTGCCCATATTTTGACGTAAATGTGGAACACTCTTTGCTTTTCTATTGATAATCAAGTCTTAGAAAAGCTTTGCCGATAATTGCTATCGTAAACAGCAAGCAAATTTTATACCCGAGTGGCAGAACATATATGAAAAAATTTCTAACTATTTTTATACTCATACTTACCGTGATGGCTGAAGCCCCTTCGGCCATGGCTGCCTGGTATGAAGTAACAGGGACTTCTTATGTCGTCTCATCTCAGAAGAAGGCGAGTGTTCAGGCGCTTGAAGACGCTATCTATCAGGCTGTGAGCTTTTCCGGAGCAGATATTGGCAGTATCAGTCCGCTATTTCCTCTGCTCGATTCAGATAAATCTGAGTTCCAGTTTACGAATCATGAAATTCGCTACATTCTTGTCGAGAAAAGAGAAATTAAAAATAATGTCATGTATGTCCATGCCAAAATTGATATTTATCCATCGGCAACAACTTGCCACATGAATGAATATAAGAAGACTTTTCTCATCAGTAACATTGATCTGGAATCTCCTCAACAAGCTGTTATGGGACAAATCTATGATCTTGGTGATGACTTCGCCCGGGTTATCGATAAGCAACTTTCCCAGGAATCACACAGCTTTGTTTCTGTCGGAACAACCAATTATGTCATCGACAAAAACCATCCGTCCCGGATTAAGATGATTGCCGAAGACAAAGGTGCGCAATATATTATTGGTGGAAAAATTACGGATGTAACTGCAACCATTTCTTCCAGTGCAGGTAAAGAAGTGATTAACCGGGAATTTGCTCTTGAAATGCATATTTTCGATGGTAAAACAGGCAACGAAGTTTATAAACAAAACTACCGCGAAATCGCACAGTGGCCTTTTCCTAAAACCAGTCAGATTGATACGCGAAGTGCCAGATTCTGGGCATCAGCTTATGGTGAAATGCTGCTTCGTCTGAGCCGGAAAATCATGCTGGATTTGGAGTCTGAATTTTCCTGCAAGATTACTCTGCCGGAAGTGGTGGCTAAATTTGGTAATAAAATCACGATGAATCTTGGCCGCCTGCACGGCGTTAAAACCGGCGATAAATTACAGCTTTGGCATACAGGTTCATTTATTGATCAGCATGGTATCCCCCGGAACAAAGTGACAAAGAGCAATATCACTCTGACAGTAAGCCGGATTTACGAAAAAGAAGCTGAACTCACGATAGATCAGGACGAATTAGCAGACAGCATTCAGATTGGTGATGTCATGCAAAAACAAAATTAAGTTCTTTTATCGCAGGTTTATCCCACAGGGCACTCAATGTGCCCTGTGTCATTTCAATCCATGATTAATCAATCTTCGCACCATATTCTTTCATCTCAGCGCGTTATTTTCTTCTGATCTACCTTCAGCTGTTAACTTGTGATCTTCATAAAATTTTTGCGTAAAAAAGCAAGTTTCGTCGTATTCAACAACATGATTCCTATCTGGTTTACCAGCTTGATCACGGTTTATCCTGCAAATGAAATTAAAATGAAATGACGTTTCTTTTTTTTAGATTCGATATTTCAATAAAAAGGATAACTCTATGAATAAGCATCTTGCCAGAGGGCTGAGTGCATCGGCTTTGTTCTGTATTTACTCTGCAACCGCGCTTCCTTTATATGATGTCACTGTTGCGACAGATGGATCAGGAGATTTTCGCTCTGTTCAGGAAGCAATTAATCATGCCCCGGATAACCAGCAACCGTATGTGATTTATATTCGAAACGGCATCTATCAGGAAAAACTAGAGGTAAAACGTTCAAATATTCATTTAATTGGTGAAGACAGAGATAAGACAGTCATCACGGCAACAACCGCCAATGGCACTTTTAATCCTGAAAAAGGGAAAAAATTCGGTACAACCGGGAGCCGGACGGTCAATATCGACGCTCCGGACTTCAGTGCTCAGTCTCTGACAATAGAAAACGGTTTTGATTATCCAGCTAATCAGGCAAAAGCCAAGGATGACCCAACCCGGGTCAAAAACACACAAGCTGTTGCACTCCTGATTTCAAATAAAGCGGATCGTGTACAGTTTAAAGATGTCAACCTGAAAAGCTATCAGGATACCTTCTACACCAAAGCCGGCAGGACTTATATAGATGATTCCCGGATTATGGGAACCGTTGACTTTATTTTCGGCCATGGTACTGCCTTATTTGAAGACAGTGATATCGTCGCCCGCTACCGGAGTGATGTCAAACCGGGAGCACCTCTCGGATACATTTCCGCGCCAAGTACGAATATCAAAAAACCATTTGGTCTTGTATTTAAAGATTGCCGCCTCAGTAAAGAAGATAAAGTACCGGCTCACAGTTATGGGCTCGGACGCCCATGGCACCCGACGACCAGATTTGCTGACGGGCGCTACGCGGATCCCAATGCCGTTGGTCATAGTGCATTCATTAATTGCCAGATGGATGATCACATTTATGGCTGGGACAAGATGAGCGGGAAAGACATCAACAAAAATAAAATCTGGTTCTATCCGGAAGATTCCCGCTTTTGGGAATTTCATAATACAGGACCTGGCGCGAATGCCCGGGACATCAAACGCCCTCAGCTGAGTGCAGAACAGTTAATGCACTATACGAATCAGGAAATTTTGTCAGGGTGGTCACCAGATATCACACTCGGAGCGAAAAGCACGATTCGGGGAGAAGTCGTCCACGCAAGTATGCGCTTCCCGGCGGTTATCACAATCAAAGATAGTGTTGGCAAGACCTTCGTGATTAATACGGACAAAAAAGGACGTTACCATACAAGTATTGCCGGCATGACAGCCCCACTCCTTGTTTCAGCGGATGATCAAAGTGGCGCATCCTGTCTGAAAAGCAATCAGTACCGCTCCATTTGCAGCAGTGCTATTGTGGCAGAAGTGACAAACAATGGCGTTACAACTGCGAACATCAAGCCTTTCAGTGATCTGGTTGTTTCCTCATTAGCCGCAAATGAAGGGATTAAAGGACCGCAATTACTGGTGGAAAATAAAAAACTTCCTCCTCTATCCCATAAAATCTGGACCGAAGCTAATCAACACTTTTCTGATGCTTTCAAAAATGTCATCAAACAGCATGGACTGAATCCGGAACAAAACTGGAATCCGGTGAGCTATTCAAAAGCCTATGCTCCCGTAATGCGGGAAATAGCCTCTCAGGTGATTCATAACCGGGGGTATGATACAAAAACCGGGCTTGCCTCAAAGACCTATCTGACTGATTTGGAATTTCGCCCGATTATCAACCTGGAAAAAGTCCCTTCATATCTTTTGCAGGATAACCAACTGGCTGAAACGCAAAAAGTTGTCAGAGAAGCGAAGAAACGTATCTTCATCGTGGGTGATTCAACGGCTTCAAACTATGAACCGGATGTTTACCCCAGAATGGGATGGGGTCAGGCATTTGATCAGCTAGTTTCCGATCATCAAGATATCCAGGTTGTGAATGCAGCCCGTTCAGGCAGAAGCTCGAGAGATTATATCAACGGCCGGTGGCTGAGCCATCTTGAGCCTTTGGTAAAACCGGGAGACTACCTGTTTATTCAGTTCAGCCATAATGACGAAAAATGTAATGGCGCGAAGAAAAAACGCGGACCGATTGACGTGGCGAACCTTTGTACTTATCCCAACGATAAACAAGGCCACCCACAGTATCCGGAAAATCATCAAGAGATGTCGCTTCAGTACACACTGGAAAAATATCTGAGCTTTGCCGAACACCATAAAATGCATCCGGTTATGCTGACGTCTGTCCCCCGGGCAAAAACCGTAAAAAATAAACCGGGCGTTCCGGTCAGACCGGTTCAGCATACGACGAAGCAGAACAAGCTTCACGGCTATCAATTCTTTGGCAGTTACACACAAACAGTGAAAGATACAGCAGCGAAACACCATGTTCCACTGCTGGATATGCAAAGCCGGGTAATGGAAATGGCGAATAAGACAACCGGTGATGAATGGAAACATCTGTGGCTGGCTGTCGATCCTGAAAAGTATCCTTTCTATAAAACCCGATCTTCAGGCACACTGCAGAAGCCGGATACGACCCACTTTCAGGAGCAAGGAGCCAGAAAAATTGCGAAGCTTGTCGTGAAAGAGATTAAACAGACAGATGCATTAAACCAACTCTCAACTTACCTGCCTTAACAGGTAAACAAACAATCCACCTGAATCAATACAGGTGGATTGTTTTAGGAAGATTGTTCTAAGTACATTGTTCTCTTCTAACTAATCTGCTCACTGATCAATGCCCTGATTTCTGCCAGTGTTGTTTCTTTTATCAACTGACCATTTTCAAATACGACCTCCAGCAGTCCCTGTTGTTCTTCAGCTTCTGTAACATCATCAAACAAGGTTAATTCACCATCAACATATTCAACCTTTAACAGTCCTCTCGCAGATTTTTTCTTGTTATCCGTCTTTGGATCTTTGTAAATTGCAAGACGCTCATTGTTTTTGACAACGCTTGTCGCTTTCACCGCTGAACCGTGTGTATCCCGTGTGACATATTGATAGCTGTAAGAACCGATACCCAATACAACTTTCGATGCAAACCCTTTATCCATTAAACGCTGTAATATCTGACGCTGTCGCTCAAGGGTGATTGCATCTCCATATATTGCGCCGATATGTTCATCAAGCAACTTAAAACCTTTGTCTGTGAATGTGCCACCAAAAATATCCCACAGGCACTCGATTAAACCTTTTATTTCGCATGGCATCAGCGAAACAGTTTCATGATCAATGCGCCCATAATAATTGCCATGCCAGCAATAAGCTTCAAAACCCGCTGAAAATGCTTCCTGCTCTGCCTGTTCTCTGGAGTGGCATAACTCAGCATAGTCTCTTATGGGTGAAAGTTGATACCCGGTGAGTATTTTGACCGGGTCACCTGAGTCCGGACGAATCACCAAACTGCCATCTCGCGCCAAAATATCTTCTTTTAACTGCGGCAAATAATCGGTCACTAAGGTCCAGAAATCCCAGGTATCAGACACAACGCTCAGAATACCGGCTGGAGATTGCTCTCGCATCAGATAGCGGAAAAATGCTATCTCACCTTCCATAATCCAGGAGCAGGTGACAGAGTGTTCCGTTGCATCAACAGAGCAACCAACAAGCTCTTTATCTACATCTGCACCATAATACTGCTCGGCAAATAAGACTGCCGGAATGGTGTCTGTGCCAGCCAGTCCGGAGGCCAGATGTCCGAAACCGCTCATCGCTGCAGCCTGCTTACCAAACATCCCGCGAAAGCTGAAGTCATGTCCCTGAAATGGCACAAAATCCATAGGTAATCCGGTTTTCTCAGCAAACTCTCTGAATACTTTTAAATAAGCCACAGACGTTGTCGCACTGGTTTGAATTGGCCAGTTCTCACAACTCAATACAGTTTCAATCATATTGGTCAGCCACTGAAAACCAGGTTGTGTATTGACAATCGTCATCGGGGGAACCTGATACGGCACTAAGGTACCTTCAGGTAACGCTTTAATTTTAAGTGGTAAATACCCAAGTTCATGGAGCGCTTCAAGATACGATACATCAACTTTATATCCCAGCATCGCACTCATAATTCGTTGGTGATTGGCCACCGCTGTTGCTTTATCTGCTTTGAAAAATGAATCCCACTCTTCCTGCAAGTAGCTTTTAATAAAATACTGAAGTCCGACAAACGCAACTTTATCGTTTGCATCAACATTACTAAACCTGCCACTTCTGGAAGTATAATTCGCATAAACTTCCGTTACGTCCGGATGATATGCCCGGCCATGAAACTCTTTATAAACGTCTTTCTGCATCGTAGCTGCATGGTTTGCCATCTTACTCACCTTATTATCCTAACCGGTTGATTACATGAAACTGAACGCCTGAGCTTTGTATATAACTATCCTGAGAGCGAAATGAGTCTGTGGTATAAATCTCATCAATTACACCTTCAAATACTTCAAGACCCTGAGAAAAAATACCGTGAGTAACGAACAGGGAAATTTTACCCGCCCCTTTTTCTTTCAACACTTTAGCCAACTCAATAAATGTTCTGCCACCATCGCAGATATCGTCCACGATCAAGACATCCCGACCGGCCACCTGTCCGTAGATTTCAGTTTTCTCTATCTCACCAGTTTTCAGATTTCTGGCCTTATGTGCCTGAACGACACCAACCTGTCCTCCGAAAGCAGCAGCGATATGCTGAATTTTTTTACTGGCCCCCGCATCCGGCGCAACCAACAGAAATTTACCTGACGCCAGCCGCTGCCATAATCCAGGACAGCTTTTTAACAACTCGGTCTGAGACACATTTTGCACACGCTGTAACAATGCAGCTGATACATCACTATGCACGTCCCACACCGTCACTTTTGCAAACTGACATTGGTTGATCAGCGTTGCCATCACAGAGGCGCCCAATGCCTCACCTGTAACACATACCCGGTCTTGACGGGCGTATGGAAAATAAGGCATCACCAGTTCGACCGGAATCTGCTTTGCGGTTAAACGATTGAGCGCATCTGCTGCCATCATCAAACGCATTACACCAGCGGCATTGGTCAGGCGGGCAACAATCTCTACTTTTTTAACCCGGCTGAAATCATGCTGACTAAAGCGAATATGTTCCTCCCCACCGCTAAATGTAAAGCTTTCAAAAGGAAGCACCTGTTTCATCCCATCAAAATCATAACTAAATACCTGCATACCAACCTCAATTAGTGTCCCTAAGACACAATTAGAATAACAAACCAAAATCAGCCATGTCAACAAATAATGTCACAAGGACACAAATAATTTATTCAAGTAACAGAATCACTGCATTTGATAATGAAAAATGAATCATCTAATGTGTCTGGAAAATCCGTCAATGCTCTGGATATACTCAGAAATGAATGACTCTTACGATATAAGCCAATATAAAAATCCATTATTTACTGTTGATAGCGTCTTGTTTACGGTAAAAGATCAGATGCTGAAAGTACTGCTGGTTAAGCGGGCAAATGATCCATTTTCCGGATGCTGGGGATTGCCGGGAGGTTTTGTTGATATTGGCACTGACGATACGACAGACATGACCGCTCTGAGGAAACTGAAAGAAAAAACAGATATTGCTCCCCAATATCTTGAACAACTTCAGGTGTTTTCAGGACAAGACAGAGATCCAAGAGGCTTTAGTGTTACCCTCGTTTATTATGCTTTAATTGCTGAACAGGATGTGGCTTCTCATCTTGAAACCATTCAGGATGTCCAGTGGATCGATGTGAATAAAGTTGAATCTATTCCGGTTGCTTTTGATCATCAGAAAATTATCCGGCACGCCCACCAAAGGCTGCAACAAAAAGCATTGTATTCAATGGTTCCGGTCTATTGTCTGCCAGAGCTTTTTACCATTGGACAGCTCAAAACTGTGATTGAAACAATCATCGGTAAAACGATTCAGCGTAAGAGCCTGATTCGCAGGATTGAAGCTTCTGACATGTTTGAAATGCAGGATGAAAAAGTTAAATCAGGCGGCAGAAAAGCGCAACTTTATAAAATCAAACCCGGTGTTGATATCGTCAATTTTGAGCGCAATTTGAGCTCGTAACAGCATTCTGAGTAAAGCCGGATAAAAACATGATGAATTCTAAGGCAATGAAATCAAAAAACTATACTTTTCTCTTCACTGACAAAATGAAATAGGTATACTACGCAAGAGTTTCATCAGTCCCCTTAGTTCAGCCGGATAGAACAAGGACCTCCTAAGTCTTAGACACAGGTTCGAATCCTGTAGGGGACGCCATTCCAGCTTATCACCTTCATGTCTCAATATATCATCACCTTTGATAGCCGGTTGCAATTCTCAGCTACTAATCTACATATAACTGTCATAAAATAATTCCCTGTTCATGACGACACTGAGAGATAATTTTGAGCGCTAAGTTTACTTACCTTGCCTGGCAATTTCATACCCAAACTCCGGTTGAAAAACTTGTATTGCTGATGCTTGCCGACAGCTCCGATCAACAGGGTGTTGTATTACTTGATCTTGAACAGGCCGCCCCTTTATGTTCTTTGTCAACTTATGCTTTAGCTGATTGTCTGACGAACCTGGCACAACAGGGCTTGATAGAAAAAGAAGGGCTTGAGCGCAGAAAAGGGAAAGAAATCCATATCTTCCGGATCATGGAAAAAACTGAACAGCCAGCTCCGTCTCCGGTACAGCAACAACCAGCAGAAGTCATGCTTTCAAATCCGCCATCCTCATCGATCGGACAGGTTGCTCCATCCCCCACAACCATTCCCGAGTGGGCAAAAAAAGAATTGTCTTTTAATGGCATCAACAGTCAGATTCAGCAACAAATCTGGGACACTTTCACAAGCTCGATAGATTTTAGCCAGCTGTCATGTACCCCATTAGCCCGGCTGGAAAGACATCTGCAAAACTGGCTTCAGGAACAGGGGCAAAATAAGCAAAAACAATTTTCAGGCTCGCCAGATACCAAAAGTCAACACCGACATGCAATGAATCACTTTACAAAGCCAGTCACCGTGAACCAAAATGACAGACAGGAGTTTGTTTCCACTCACGATCTGGACGAGTATGAAATACCATCATGGGCTGAGAAAGCATTCAGGTTTTCTGCTGTGACGACGGATCATCAATTGATCTGGCAAAAATTTGTCCTCTGGCACAAATCGAAAGCAAACGAATTACTCGCCGTCAGTAAATTAGAGAATAAGCTGAAATATTGGTTAGCCAACGAGAAATTAAATGAAGACAGAAAAACGCGGACCCAAGGACATTCAGGCACTGCAGAACAAACTCAGGGAGATGGGCATCGACGCAAACTTAGCCCATCTGAACGCTTCCGGCAACAACTCATCCAGCAAGGGAAAAAACCAACCTTCTGATGAATCTGATGTTTATGAGCAGCCCCCGGCATCTCAGCAAAATAACGATTTACCCTCAGACTGGTGTAATCATGTGTTCGGTTCCTTTCTCAGCATTTATGAAACCCAGTGGGAATACCAGTATGGGAGCCTGCCAACCGGCAGATTTATTGAATTTTCCGAAGCGATTGATGCAGAAAAACTGAACCGGTTATTAAAACACTGTCATGAGCGGATTCAGACAGGCAACAGCTGGCCGCCACAAATGGGCGAACTCTGGGTCCTGAAAGATGCCCTCACGGCTGAAGAACTGTTAGACAGCCGTATCCGTGTATTATCCAGAATGCCTGCCAGTCAAATCGAAAAATGGCTGGTGCAAAATAAACTATTTAACCTGAAACACCTTGCTGAAAATAAACTCGACGAACAGTTTAAAAAATATTACTTAGAGGCAAAACGTCTTCAGGAGAAAGGGCTTTTGCATACAGAAGCACCCGAATCATCTCTTCTTGGTAACCATTCAGTTAAAAACCTGAATGATGTCATGCGAGAGGCATATGAACAAAAACATGGCAGGCAGCTTCATCCCCGGATTCGGCAGATTATCGATCATAATAATGATGAATAAAGTCAATATCAGCGGCTAAAGCATGTCCTGATTACCCGATAATGAAACCACAAAAAAAGCGCCTGACGGCGCTTTTTAATTTAGGGGGAAATCATTATAAGTTACGATTTAATTAAAGTTTTGTAACGTCTGACTTGCTAACCTGACAAGATTTAGAGTTCCACTGAGACTTACCACCATGCAGTTTTGGTGATTCACCATCTTTTTTCTGAACACCTTTAAACTCTTGACAAACGTGTGGCTTGTCTTTTTTCTGATCGTAGTTTTTGATTTTCAGCTTACGGATTTTCGCCACATCACCAAAGTTAGTATTTACACCAGCAATACTACCGATTTTTGCGTCAACTTTAACGTTATCAATAACCAGTTTTCTTGGACCACCGTTGTTTGTACAGTTACCACATGAACGCCACATTTTACCGTGTTCACCTTTCAGAGTGAAACCACCTTTTACAGTAATTGTTGTGCCATTTTTTGCATTATGCTGGAAAACTTTGTCTGGTTTGCCACCAGGGCCACTTTTACTGTTGTAAGCCATACCACCGATAATTGTCATCGATTTCGCTGTTTTAGTCAGTGTTGCCGCATCTTCACAAATGTCTTGCCAAACAACGTTTTGAAGCGTGCAGTTTCCTGATTTACAGTGGATACCGTCAGAACCACCACTTTTGGACAGTTTAACGTTTTTCACTGTTGCATTGATTAACGTTAATACAGGCGGCTGCTTCTCATCATCACCATCACAACTCAAACCAATTGTCTTACCACCACAGTCAACGGTTTCATTTTTGAATGTTGCACCCGCTTTACATTTGCTTGAACCCGTTGTTTCAATCAAATCAGATAATTGTGGCACAGTGCTTGATGCATTTGATAAGTGAGATTCACCCGTATCATCATAAACTTTTACCCAGTACCAGTAATCTTTATATGCACTTGCATCTTCATCTTCAGCAACGAAACGATCAGTGTCGATTGCAGAAAGTTGTGTTGCATCATCAAAAGAACTGGTTTCACTACGGTATACTTCCTGACGAGCCACTGAATTGACATCAGTTGACCACGTCAATATATTTTCACCATTTTCTTGAGTTAACATTAAAGTTGTATCTGCTGCAAAAGCCGTTGATACGGATGCAGAGATTGCCATGACAAGTGAAGCAATCTTCACTGACGTTTTTATTAATTTCATATTTTTAACACCTTCGTTTTAAACAACCACGAACAATATGAAACATCGGTTTAATTTATGCAAAAGCTTTTTTCATTCATTATTAAAATTTGTGGATTCAGACAATAAAATAATAAAACAATATTGACATAAGAATAAGTTAAACGGTATGCAGGTATAAATAATTAAATAAATAAAAAACATTTCATAATATTTAATAAATTACAACATTTTAACAACAATCCCTTTAAAAACATATAATTACATATATGGAACAATATACCAAATAATAAAATAACTACACAACCCCAGTGCTAAACTATATTCAGCAGTGTAAATTACTTTTCAAAAACAGCTCATGAGAATATAAACAGAATAGGTGTAGATAAAGATCATCACAATGATATAAAACTTCTTTTACATAAACATATTTTAGAGTAATAACTTAATTTTAAATTACCGTACAGGTCACTAATTAATTAGTATCATTAAGATCTCATGAAATACTGTTTTTCCTGAAAAAATCACATTCCACTCACATTGACAAATAATTATATTGTGAGGTAAATCATAGATAGATTGATAATATAATTAATAGCAATCAATAAATAACACGTCGTTTTTTATTTTTATATTAATAAACTAATCATTTATTAATTCGGATAATCACTTTTATTGTTTTAAATCACAATAAGTCTGATATCTGTCAAAAAGTATTCTGCTTTGCCAGCTTAATCACCTTTTCTGTCATACCAACTTATTTTCTGTTAAACATTAACATCGGTAACACTGAATGCATTCGTTCATTTTCTTGAGTTCAAAAGCACTGGATACCTTTTGAATAAAGATAATGATTCATAAAGAGGTGGTGATAACAGCGGGATGCTCAAATCCTATCTATATTCATAGTGAACCTGTGTTTAAGATATCTTGAAAAGTTATCATCAAAACATCTCAAACAGCCAAATGAAAGAGAGAGATCACAGAATATCAACACAAAATATATGAAGGTCAGCCCGCAAAACAGAAAAAATATGAACGACGAAATGACGTCAGGGTACATGAGCCAGCCACGTATCATATGGCTGTAATGAATGTTGTCATAAACTGATTTTCTGAATAGTTTCAAGACTTAAATAGTAACCAGAAAACAAAAGTGAGTACATTCAATCAATAGAATTGACATTTTGCTTACAAACAAGTGTTCTCTGGTATGATATCTTTTCGGGTATTTCAGTGTTGAATATTATGTCAGTAAAATGATAACTTAAACACTAAAAAGACGTGCTTCACCTGAAGTACAAATTAGTCTAGTATTGTTATTAATAAAAATATCCATAACTCGTGAATGAAAAAAAGTAATCTGGAAACGAACACAGGTCATCGCTTCATCTCTAAAGCGAAAACAGCCTACAAAATTCATATCCACACACCAGATGACAAAGTATTGCACCGCTCAGTCGGATTTATCCGGATTGGCGATAAGAAAGGTCTGAAGAAGGCCATCAAACTACGCAATGAACTTGGTCGTCAAATGTGGGGAAGGTTTTGGCGTATGCTATTGAAAGATCCTTACCTGATGACCCGTCTTCCCCATAGCCTTGAACCTAAAATAATTTATAAGCCCAGACCAACCAAAGATAACCCTGATTACAGGGATGCTTGCTACATAGCAGCATGGCGAACATATACTGAAGATGGTACCTGCCACTTCAAAAGTGTTGTCTGCTCTATCAATAAGCATGGTAAATTAGCGGCTTACAGTAAAACCAAGAAAGCACTGCTTGAAGCGCATAAAGACTATCTTGACATACTGCTTTACATGGGAAGACTCAACAGCATTGATTTAAAATAACATCACCATCTCACCAACCCCAAAAATCAGAACAAGGTACCTGACCTGTCCGCACACCTGAATACTGATAACTTTTCTGTTGAATTGACGCTTGTCTTTGTCCACGATTCCGGTGGAAAAGTATCTCCATGGCGTGTTTATCTTTCCCGGATACAAAAAATGCCGGCTTTCATGCCAGCATTCTCATCATTCAGAAATAGATCTTATTGAGCATTTGCTTCTCTGGCTTCGATAAAGGCAATTGCCATCTCAATACGTTGAACCACCCGCGCCTTACCAATCAGATTCATGGTTGCATCAACAGATGGTGACTGGCCGATACCAGTGACGGCAACACGTAATGGCATTCCAACTTTACCCATCCCCACTTCAAGCGCTTCACATACATCAGCAATCACCTGATGCAGATTCTCTGTATTCCACACTGTAAGCGCTTTTATTTTTTCTAACGCAAGAGAAAGTGGTGCTTTGGCAACGCCTCTCAGATGCTTTTTCGCAGCGCCTGGCTCAAAATCATCAAAGTCTTCGTAAAAATAGCGGGATTGTTGTGCCAGTTCGACCAATGTATTACAGCGCTCACCCACCAACTGAATCACATCAGTAATTGCAGGGCCATTTTCTTTGTGAATTCCCTGCTGGTCCAGATGCCATTGTAAATGTTTAGCCACATATTCAGGATCTGAGTTTTTAATGTATTGATTATTCAGCCAAAGCAGTTTATCAGTATTAAATGCCGAAGCAGATTTGCTGATAGCATCCAGGCTAAAATATTCAATCATTTCATCCCGGGTGAAGATCTCCTGGTCACCATGAGACCATCCCAAACGAACCAGATAGTTATTGAGTGCGTTCGGTAAATAACCTTCATCACGATACTGCATGACAGAAACCGCACCATGTCGCTTAGATAATTTTGCACCATCGTCACCTAAAATCATGGCGCAATGTGCGAAAGTCGGCACAGGCGCTTCCAGCGCCAGATAAATATTAATCTGCCGGGCTGTATTGTTGATATGATCTTCACCACGTACGACATGAGTAATCCCCATATCCCAGTCATCAACAACAACACAAAAGTTATATGTTGGGGAACCGTCAGTCCTGCGGATAATCAGATCATCAAGCTGATCATTGCGGATTTCAATCCGGCCCCGGATCTGATCATCAAAAACAACACTTCCCTCTTTGGGATTACAAAAACGTACCACATATGGGTCGCCGTCTTTCGCTGCTTCATTGACCGCTTTAATCTTTGGATGGTTGGCATCATAACGCGGGTGTTCTTTATTGGCTTCCTGCTCAGCCCGGATTTCATCCAATAAATCTTTCGATGCATAGCACTTATAAGCTTTACCAGCGGCCAGCAGTTGGTCGACCACTTCATTGTAGCGATCAAAACGTTTTGTCTGATAGTACGGACCTTCATCCCAGTTCAGCTCTAACCAGCTCATCCCTTCAAGAATTGCATCGACTGCTTCCTGAGTGGAGCGCTCCAGATCTGTATCTTCAATCCGTAAGACAAACTCTCCGCCCTGATTCTTCGCATAGAGCCAGGAATAAAGTGCTGTACGTGCACCACCAACATGAAGAAACCCGGTCGGGCTTGGAGCAAAACGCGTTTTAACCGTCATTATGATTTACCTTTAATTCAGATACTTCAGATGGCTGCTCATTGAGCCAAAATTTGGCCGTATTCTAGCACTCGCTTATCTGTTCAGACAATGACCCTTTGATTTTTTACTTCTCAGCAAACCGGTTGTAAAGCTCTGACCGTTCTCAGTGCCGCGTTCAATTCACCACCTTGAGGTCACTTAAGGATAAGCACTTGACCTTTCCCTTAAGTCAGGGTTTATCGTTGCATACTCAAGATGACCAGAAGAGGAACACCTATGAACCACTTCACCCTCCCTTTGTCCGGACTTCACTGTATGGGCTGTGTCCGGAAGGTTGAGAGAAGCCTGAATGAGCTGAATGATACAAATATTCATCATATCTCGGTGAATGAGCTGGATATAGAAACAAGTGCATCGCTGCATGAAGTGACCGAAAAAATCAAAGCACTTGGATTTGAGTCCGGAGTAAAAAAATCATACAAACTCACGGGTCTTCACTGTGGAAAATGCGTCAAAAAGGTCAAGGAACTTCTGGAAGCATCGGGTGAAAACAGTCATATTCAGGTGACAAAAGAAACTTTATCCCTCATTTCTCTCCAGTCAGATGCCGGGATTCAGGAACAAATCGCTTCGCTTGGATTCGAAGCGATTCCGGAAACAGGTCAAACCGCAAATATTTCTGTAGCCAAGCAAATATCAAAAGAATCCTCTCCCCCAAAAGAAGAAATCACAGATCAAGCGCAGGATAAAGAGATTTTGGCGCAATCCTCAATTCATCTGCTGATTCAGGGGATGACATGTGCCAGTTGCGTTTCATCTGTTGAAAAAGCACTGTCATCAGTCAACGGGGTTGAGAGAGTTCAGGTGAATCTGGCAGAGCAATGTGCTGAGGTGTACAGTCGTCATGAACAGTCCGATATTCAGGACTTAATCAGTGCCGTTCAAAAGGCTGGATATGATGCTGAAGAAACCGGGGACTTACTTCAGCAACAGGAAAAACAGCAAATTGCTTTTCAGTCTGTCATTAAAAGACATCAGACCAACGCTTTCATGGGCCTCTCTGTTGGCATTCCCATCATGCTATGGGGGATTCTGGGTGGCACAATGGCCGTTGAAACCCGGACGGAGCAATCAGGGTGGGGCGCAATCGGTATCATTTGCCTGCTGCTGTTATGTACCTCCGGCAAATCATTCTTTCAGAATGCCTGGCAATCACTCCGGCACCGCAGAGCTACGATGGATACGCTTATCGCTTTAGGTACTGGCGCTGCGTGGCTCTATTCTGTGGCTGTCGTTTTGTTCCCTCAGTGGTTTCCTTCGCAGGCACGGCATGTCTACTTTGAAGCCAGTGCCATGATTATTGGCCTGATTTCACTCGGTCATGCAATCGAAATCAAAGCCAAATCAAAAACAACGCAATCACTACAGGCACTCATTGACTTACAACCACAGCAAGCAACGTTAGTAACGGACGGTGGCGACCAGCCAATTGCAGTCAGTGCAATCAACCAGGGCATGATATTAAGAATAAAACCCGGCGACAAAATTCCGGTCGATGGCATGATTTCAGAAGGGGAATCTTATCTGGATGAATCAATGCTCACCGGCGAACCTATTCCGGTTTTTAAATCAGCAGGAGACAAAGTTTCAGCAGGGACACTGAATCATGACGGCAGCTTAATTATGACCGCAACCGGCACGGGAAGTCATACGATGTTATCCCGTATTATTCAGATGGTCAGGCGTGCGCAAAGCAGTAAACCACCCATGGCCAGAATTGCGGATCAAATTGCGTCTGTATTCGTCCCCGTCGTTGTCGTTATTGCTGTATTTTCAGCATTGATGTGGTTCTGGTTTGGCCCTGAGCCTAAAATCAATCATATGCTGATCGCCGCCACAACCGTTCTGATCATTGCCTGCCCCTGCGCACTGGGACTGGCTACACCACTTTCAGTAACTGCGGGCATAGGAAAAGCAGCAGAAATGGGCATTCTCATCCGTGATGCAGATGTGCTTCAGACTGCAAGCCAGATAGATACCGTTGTTTTTGATAAAACAGGTACCCTGACAGAAGGCAAACCGAAAGTCCGGCACATTAAGACGATCGATGTTACTCAGGATGAGTTGCTTTCGGTTCTCTATGCCATCGAGCAACAATCAGATCATCCTGTCGCAAAAGCCATTTGTGAATATGCAGCAGAGAATCATATCACACCAGCTGAAACCCAAGATTTTAAGAATTTGAGCGGCAGAGGCCTGAAAGCCAGTTACCGGGGAGAGCATGTTCATGTCGGCTCGGTGCAGCATATGCAGATGCTCGGCATATCGCTTGACCCGGTTGAGCATGTCATCACACAAACTGAACAACAGGCTCAAACCCCCATCGTCGTCGCGATTGGTCAGGATGTCCGGGGCGTCATTTCTCTCTCCGATCAAATCAAATCAGATGCGCATGAAATTATCCGTCAGCTGAAATCAAATGGTATCCATACGGTGATGTTGACCGGTGATAATCAGGCTGTCGCCAAATCCGTTGCAAACAACCTGGATATTGAGACAGTTTTTGCTCAGGTTTTGCCGGATCAGAAAGCAGCCCATATCCGTCATTTACAGCAACAGGGATTTTGTGTCGCCATGATAGGAGACGGAATTAATGATGCACCTGCACTGGCACAGGCAGATTTGGGCGTAGCTATGGGATACGGAAGCGATATTGCCATCGAAAGTGCTCAGGTTACTTTTCTTCATCATTCACCCTTGATGATTCTGAACACAATCAAATTATCTCAGGCCGTACTTAAAAATATTAAACAGAATTTACTGGGCGCTTTTTTCTACAACACTCTGGGTATCCCTGTTGCAGCCGGTATACTCTACCCTGTATTTGGCTTTTTACTGAATCCGGTGATTGCCGGAGCAGCAATGGCACTCTCATCAATTACAGTCGTCAGTAACGCAAACCGGCTTAACCGATTCAGTCTGAATGCTGTACCACATACTGCCGGGAAACAAAGCGCAGACAAAAGCAACGGATGATAAAAAAATGGACGCGCAGTCAAACTGCGCGCTTTTGATTTTCAGATTTACCCGGATATGAAAAAGCCCCGGCATACGCCAGGGCTTTGAATGTGGTCGGTGAAGAGGGATTCGAACCCCCGACCCTCTGGTCCCAAACCAGATGCGCTACCAAACTGCGCTATTCACCGAAAGAAACAATTTATTCACCGAAAGAAACAATTTATGTTCATCAGAATGTCTCATTCGGGCCGTATGATACTGATTCTTTTTCCTGAAGCAACTTATTTCTGCATGTTTTTCAAAAAAAAGCTCCAAGTGGTTAAAAGACACTCTACAGCAGATGTAAATGTGACTATAAGCACATATTTTTCAACAAAAATTCAACCAATTAAACACATTTGATCCAGATCAGCACTTTCTGAAACATTGCGACTTAATGTGGACCGTGTTGTTATCTATTACGAAAATATCAACGACATGAATCCCTGATTTTGAATGCCAGTCTCTGCCAAGCGAATCAGGGTTTGTAAATTTTTGTAACATGATCAATAACAAATCTCCTCACTAGATCGCTTAGCAACTGTAAATAAACAGAAAATGCTATGCACCGGAGCGGATATTATGTCCACTCCGGTTTTTTATATCTTTGGTCTCAGAAAGAATGCTGATGATCCGGTCATTTGATTGAAAATCCCCTATCCATATCTGTTTCATCCATATATCCCACCAGACAAACAAATGGTAAACTCCGGACAATGGTATATCTGAGGCTTCAGATTACCGGATTGTAGTCGTCGAATCACGTTTGGAGTCCTGCTTATGTCCCAGGAAGATTTCAATCTGTTTCAGCAGATGGTTCAGGGGGTAAAACCTTTAAGTCATGATACAGCCGAGCTGAAAACCAGTCACCAGGCCACTGAGGCGCAGTTAGCCCGGCGGGAAGCGGCTGAGTTTATCAATAAAGATGATGAAGATTATCTTTCCTTAAATCATGCACCGATGCTTAAGCCTTATGATGTCATTGCATTTAAAAGAAATGGTGTACAGGATGGCGTTTACAGGAAATTACGTCTGGGAAAGTATCCGCTTCAGGCCAGGTTAGATCTTCACCGCCATACTCTCGAACAAGCCAGAAAAGAAATCATCAGATTTATCGATCAATGTAATAAAATGGATATCAGGACGGTTGTGATTGTTCATGGCAAAGGGGAACGCTCCAATCCTCCTGCATTGCTCAAAAGTTTTATTGCTCACTGGATGCCACAAATTGATAACGTTCAATGTGTTCACAGCGCCCAGCCTCAGCATGGTGGAACCGGCGCAGTTTATGTACTACTCAGAAAAAGTCAGGCACAAAAGCTGGAAAACCGGGAACGTCATCAAAAAAGACATCCAATCTCCTGAACAGAAACGGAGATAAAAAATACGGGTTGATATGACTCAACCCGTATTTTCTTACTTAATTTATCACTTCGTACCAATGATTACTTCGTACCAAAAATCTTATCGCCCGCATCACCGAGTCCGGGGACGATATAGCCTTTATCATTCAGCTTTTCATCAATTGCTGCTGTATAAAGTTCCACATCAGGGTGGGCTTTTTCTAATGCTTCAATCCCTTCAGGCGCAGCAACCAGAACTAACACTTTGAAGTTTTTGCAGCCCTTTGATTTCAGCAAATCAATGGTCGCAATCATCGAACCACCAGTGGCAAGCATCGGATCCACAACAAGTGCGATACGTTCCTCAATATTTGAAGCGATTTTGTTGAAATAAGGAACAGGCTGAAGGGTTTCTTCATCACGGTAGATACCCACCACACTAATCCGGGCACTGGGAATGTGCTCCAGCACACCATCCATCATGCCAAGCCCGGCTCTCAGAATCGGCACAACAGTGACTTTTTTCCCTTTCAGTTGATCAACCTCAACCGGTCCATCCCAACCTTCAATCGTCACTTTTTCTGTTTCAAAATTTGCGGTTGCTTCATAAGTCAATAAACTACCGACCTCAGTCGCCAGTTCACGAAAACGCTTTGTGCTGATATCCCCTTCCCGCATCAGGCCTAATTTGTGTTTGACCAAAGGGTGTTTAATTTCAACAACTTTCATCTACATCTCCGACAATAATCTCATCAATAAACTTGCTGATTATATACTGAAATGTGACCTGACGTCAGAACACAAACGGATTACATGAGTCAATTTCATAGCCGTTACATAAAAAAATCTGTACCACACACACAAATTAGCCGACGATCCCGTTCATTGATGCCTCATATACCCAAGTGACCTCAAGATGCAGGATTCAGAGCGCCATCAACAGGTCCGGTTCAAGGAAAAGAACTGAAGGAATGCACCCGCCTTTCGAAGTTATTTGACGCAGAAATGGACCTGTTGATGCGCTCCCGAAGGGCGAGATTGATTGGCTCCTGCCCTGTGTTACTGATTTTCAACGTAGAATGACTATGTTTACAAATCAGTGCCTTGGTCAGAAGCCAATCAACTCTCGCTGAACATGCATCTTAAGGTCACTTGGGTATATCGCCTTGACAGGCGGTTATCATTTCTTCTGCTATTTTCCCTGAACCTGACTGGGTTGATAAAACTCTGAATCCAGCATCTTGAGGTCACCTGAGTATAAATCAGCAAAAATGATTTTTTCAGACAAGAAAATACACGCAAACGTTTTCCTTTTATTATTTTCCCTTGTAGAATAGCGCCGTTTTCATATCCAACTAACAAACGAGGACGACCCCGTGACTGGACAAAACAAGTCTCTGAGTTACAAAGATGCCGGTGTAGACATTGATGCAGGTAATGCACTTGTTGACAGAATTAAAGGTGCAGTAAAACAGACCCGACGCCCTGAAGTAATGGGAGGTTTAGGTGGTTTTGGTGCACTATGTGAAATCCCTGCTAAATATTCTCATCCTGTACTTGTCTCTGGTACCGATGGCGTAGGCACAAAACTACGTCTGGCTCTGGATATGAAAAAACATGATACGATCGGAATCGATTTAGTCGCGATGTGCGTCAATGATCTGATTGTTCAGGGGGCTGAACCTCTTTTTTTCCTCGATTATTATGCAACCGGAAAACTGGATGTCGATACCGCAGCTGATGTCGTCTCAGGTATTGCTGAGGGATGTCAATCAGCTGGATGTGCATTAATCGGCGGTGAAACGGCTGAAATGCCCGGCATGTATGAAGGTAACGATTATGATGTTGCTGGTTTTTGCGTCGGTGTTGTCGAAAAAGAAAATATCATCGATGGATCAAAAGTCAGTGCAGGTGACAGCCTGATTGCTGTAGGTTCAAGTGGCCCTCATTCAAATGGTTTTTCTCTTATTCGTAAAATCCTGGAAGTTTCCGGCGCTGATTTAAGTGAAAAGCTGGAAAATAAAACCATTGGTGAACACCTGCTGGAACCCACAAAAATCTATATCAAATCTGGTTTAAAACTGATTGCAGAACATGATATTCATGCAATTTCTCATATTACCGGTGGTGGTTTCTGGGAAAATATCCCAAGAGTGCTTCCTGAGAATACAAAGGCAGTCATTCAGGGAAATAGCTGGGAATGGCCGGAAATCTTCAAGTGGCTTCAGGCTCAGGGAAATGTCGAGACCCATGAAATGTACCGGACATTTAACTGTGGTGTCGGGCTCATCATCGCCCTTCCTTCTGAGCAGGCTCACTCTGCAGTTGAACTTTTAAAGGCAGAAGGTGAAAATGCATGGATTATCGGTCAGATCGAACAAGCCGACACGAATGAAGAACAGGTTGAGATAAAGTAATTTAATGAAAAATATTGTTGTATTAGTTTCAGGAAACGGGACGAATTTGCAGGCGATTATCGATGCCTGCGATTCAGATATCACGAACGGGAAAGTGACCGCTGTTTTCTCAAATAAAGCAGATGCATTTGCTCTGGAACGAGCCAAACAAGCCGGTGCCAGTGCAATTTTTGTTGATCCCAAATCGTTTGATACCAGAGATGCTTTTGATCGCTCTTTAATGGAGCAAATTGATCAGTTTGAACCAACGCTGATTATACTTGCTGGATATATGCGGATCCTCAGTGGAGAATTTGTTCGCCATTACATGGGTAAAATGATCAATATCCATCCATCTCTTCTGCCAAAATATCCGGGACTGAATACTTATCAACGAGCAATCTTGGCCGGTGACGAGGAACACGGCACCAGCGTTCATTTTGTAACTGAACAACTCGACGGCGGACCGGTCATCCTTCAGGCGAAAGTTCCTATTGACGATGATGATACAATCGACACTCTGACGAAAAAGGTCCAAACTGAAGAACACCGCATTTATCCTCTGGTCGCGAAGTGGTTTATTGAAGAGCGTGTAAGGATGGAAAACGGCATTGCATACTTTGATGATAAAGAACTTGGCGTTCACGGTTACACCGGTCCTCATAACTGATTGTGTCCTTATAACTGATGATGTCCTCATAAATGATTGTTTGGTTGGCCATCGTGGCCTTCATGCAAACATATCAGACACAAAAAAAGAGAAAGGCAACACCTTTCTCTTTTTTCAAACAATCACCGGAGCGAAGTACTAATCACATGAAGCCGGAGCCTAACAACCGGGTTTCGCCTCAGCAAAAGGCACATCTTTCAATAACGCAGCATTGCTTTCTATCAGTTCTCCACAATGAAAAACGTTATACTCTCCCGGCTTCATCCGGGTCCACGCCTCATTAGCCGTTAAAGGCTGAGTTGCAATCACCGTGACAATATCCTCCGGGGAGGTCTCTTCCTGAAAATTAACTTCAACATCCTCATCGATCAATGTGGCTTTACCAAAAGGCGCCTGACGGGTGATCCAGTACAGATGATTCGTACAATAGCTCATGACATACTCACCATCTGTCAGCAGCATATTAAAGACCCCCATCTCTTTTAACTGATCACAGCAGGAAGCAATGTAACGATATACATCTTTCATGTTAGCCGGCGGCAGAGGATAAACATCATCCAGCTTTTTCAGTAACCAGCAGAAAGCCTGCTCACTATCTGTCTGACCAACCGGCCGATGATTTTCCGTATCAAGATCTTCAAAGCCAGTCAGCTGGCCATTATGGGCAAATGTCCAGAATCTACCCCATAGCTCTCTGGTAAATGGATGGGTATTTTCCAGATTTACGTGACCACGGTTTGCCTGTCTGATATGACTGACGACCGCTTTGCTCTTAATCGGATAATTCTGTACCAGTTGTGCAATTGCAGACTGATACCCTGGTTTTGGATCTTTAAAAGTCCTGAATCCTTTCCCCTCATAAAAGGTAATGCCCCAGCCATCCCGGTGTGGACCGGTTTTACCACCTCGCTGAATCAATCCTGTAAAACTAAAACAGATATCCGTCGGAACATTTGCACTCATCCCGAGCAATTCACACATATCACCTTTCTCCGTTATCAGGGGCAGTTATTCAACACCCTGATCAAGCCATTTCTTTCTCAATCAACATAATTAAAATATGAATGATTTTAATATGAATTTCCTGAATTCGATCAGCATAACCAAAATGCGGCACCCGGATTTCAACGTCAGCAATACCGGCCATTTTTCCACCATCTTTACCGGTTAATGCGATGGTTTTCATCCCTTTCGCTTTAGCCGCTTCTATTGCCTTCAAAATATTGCCTGAATTACCGGATGTTGATAGTCCGAATAAAACATCGCCCTGAGCACCAACCGCTTCAACATAGCGGGAAAAAACAAACTCATAACCAAAATCATTACTGACACAAGATAAGTGACTGGGATCTGAAATCGCAATTCCCGGATAACCCGGACGATTTTCACGATAACGCCCTGTCAACTCCTCGGCAAAATGCATCGCATCACAGTGAGAGCCACCGTTGCCACAGGAAAGAACTTTTCCTCCCTGCTTAAATGAATCTGCAAGCAACTTCGCCGCTTTTTCTATTTGAGCAATATTCTCATCATTACTTAAAAAAGTATTTAAAACATCAGCGGCTTCAGCCAGCTCATTTTTAATTAAATCCTGATACATAGGCCCGTTTCTCTTTGATATTCCGAAAATTATGTCACTATTATACTTGATATATTCTTAAGCTACCTCAAATCAACTGACAACATACTAAGAACTTCATACAAGAACAACAGAGTTACATCACGAAACTGGTAGGACCATCGGTTAAGCACTAAGCTTAAATCAGATGAATCCTCTCAGGAAGGAAAGACGTATGAGCCTGCTGTTTTCTGTGATTGTTTTATTTCTGATATGGGGAATTTGCTTATACCACCGGGCTTCTTTGCTTGTGACTCTCAGTAGCCTGTTCGCCACTTTAGCGATGTTAACCTTTTTAAACATCGCTGGGGCTGTTGCCTGGTACTTTATGTTACTCATTGTGGCCTGCACAACAATCCCGGCTTTAAGACAAATATTATTCACCTCTTTTTTATACAATCAGTTTTCAACCAAACTGCCACATATTTCCAAAACAGAAACTGAAGCACTGCATGCCGGAACGGTCTGGTGGGAAGCTGAATTATTCAGGGGAAAGCCAGACTGGAAAAAACTTCATCAATATCCTGCACCACATCTTACTGCGAAAGAACAGGCATTTATTGATGGGCCGGTGAACCAGGTCTGCGAAATGGCCAATGATTTTCAGATCACACATGAGCTGGCCGATTTACCGCCAGAGATCTGGAACTTCCTTAAAAAGCACCGGTTTTTTGCTCTTATTATCAAGAAACAATATGGCGGTCTTGAGTTTTCAGCGCATGCTCAATCGGTCATATTACAGAAGCTCGCCAGCGTCTCCGGTATCTTATCGATCACGGTTGGCGTACCTAACTCACTGGGACCCGGTGAATTGTTACAACATTATGGAACGGAAAAACAAAAAAATCATTATCTCCCCAGACTGGCATCAGGAAAAGAGATTCCATGCTTTGCCCTGACCAGCACTGAAGCAGGTTCAGACGCAACCTCCATTCCTGACAAAGGCATTGTTTGTGAGGGAACCTGGGACGGCAAAAAAATATTGGGTATCCGTCTGACATGGAACAAGCGCTATATTACTCTGGCTCCAATCGCAACAGTGATCGGACTGGCTTTTAAGCTCAAAGATCCGGATCACCTGCTGGGGGAAAAAACCAATATTGGTATCACTTGTGCACTGATTCCGGCAGATCTGCCGGGGATCAAAATCGGCAGGCGGCATTTTCCATTAAATGTGCCATTTCAAAACGGCCCGACTCAGGGGGATAATGTGTTTATCCCGCTTGACTTTATCATTGGCGGCGCAGCCATGGCAGGTCAGGGCTGGAGAATGTTGGTTGAGTGTCTTTCTGTCGGTCGGGGAATTACTCTGCCATCCAACTCTTCTGGCGTGACAAAAACCGTTGCACTGACGACAGGTGCCTACGCAAGAATCCGTCACCAGTTCAAGCAACCCATCGGACAGATGGAAGGTATTGAAGAACCACTTGCAAGGCTTGGCGGAAATGCTTATCTCATGGATGCAACCTGCTGGTTAACCACCACAGGGATTGATTCAGGAGAAAAACCATCCATTATTTCAGCCATAGTCAAACTACACACAACGCACAGAACACAGCTGGTTCTCAAAGATGCCATGGATATTCTGGCCGGTAAAAGCATCTGTCTCGGACCATCGAATTATCTGGCCCGCTATTACCAGAGTGCACCGATAGCGGTCACAGTAGAAGGCGCAAATATTTTAACCCGCTCGATGATCATTTTCGGTCAGGGAATCATTCGGTGCCATCCTTATATCATTCAGGAAATGGAAATTGTCCGCTCAGATCATCAGCATGGTCAGAAAGCCTTTGATAAGATACTCAGCCAACATATTGTCTATATACTCAGCAACTTTGTCCGTTCGTTCTGGTTCGGCCTTAGCGATGGAATCGGCAGTGTAAGCCCGGTTAAAGATCAGACCAGGCGATACTATCAGCAACTCACCCGCTACAGCGCTAATCTGGCTCTGTTAGCCGACATCACATTACTGACTCAGGGAGCCCGGCTGAAAAGAAAAGAGCGCTTGTCAGCCCGGCTTGGAGATATCATCAGTCACCTTTATCTGGCCTCATCCTGCCTGAAACGCTATGAAGATGAAGGGCGTTGTGAAGAAGATCTACCCCTGTTGAAATGGGCAACAGAAGACTGTATGAAAGAGATAGAAACAGCAATTTTACAACTACTTCACAATTACCCTTCCCGCTGGTTAAGCCGTTGGTTAAAGTGCGTGCTGATGCCTTTCGGCTCTCTCCGGCATGGTCCCGATGATGAACTTGATCATCAGGTAGCTATGATTCTTCAGTCTCCGGTTGCTTCCAGAAATCGCCTGGGATGCTATTTGTATCAAAACCCTGTTCCGAACAACCCTGCAGGTCAAATCAACCAGGCGCTCAACCATATTCTTGACGCTGAGCCGATATTTGAAAAAATATGCCAGCATAAAAGTGAACATTATCCATTTATGAAGCTGGATAAATTAGCAGCAATGGCACGACGGGAAGCGCTGATTTCAGAAGAAGAAGCTCATATTTTAGTTCGGGCTGAACAAGAAAGACTTTATGTGATCGGCGTAGACGATTTTTCATCAGAAGACTTGATGGGCGGGCAATATAAAAAATGAAGTCTCCCGGAGAAAAACACGGGAGACGATTCATTCTAAGCGGATTATTTCTTTGGCATATTCAGCTGAAGTTTAGGCTGGAGTGCTTTCTTCGCCTGATGTTTGCGGTATAGCAGCCATCCGATGAGCCCAATGATAATAACAACAACATTCCCGAC
Organism: Vibrio aerogenes; assembly: GCF_024346755.1. NCBI lineage: Bacteria > Pseudomonadati > Pseudomonadota > Gammaproteobacteria > Vibrionales > Vibrionaceae > Vibrio > Vibrio aerogenes. The sequence continues at coordinate 3,162,483 of NZ_AP024861.1, forward strand.
ACCGATATATATCATCTTCATGATCCGGGATTTTTCCCGGTGCGCCAGTAATGCAGCTTCCCGCTCTTTACGCAGTTGCTCTTGCTTCGCCTGTTCCTGCAATAAACGGGTCTTCACAAGGTCCAGCTCTTCAACAACACTATAGGTATGCAAGGGAACAGCAAAAGCTAGCTGACGTTTTGAGGCAAAATCGGTCGCATAAACCTCGCCATCCCATTTATAGTTTCCAAGCGCCCCGGAGTTAGGGATCATCAGTTTAATAGTCTGTCCCTGCTCTCCTGTACTCCCTTCAGCATAATAAACATCACCGTAGATGTTCTCTTGCTCCACATGCGCCACTAAAGAGCCCGGTGTAATTGTGCCGGCAAGACCAGTAAAAATGATTTGATGGGGCTGTCCTGCGATGCGGGACTGGATAAAAGTCGTTGTATATGGCGTTGGATACACCAAAACTTCCTGTTCCTGAGCCCGGAGAAATACACCATTTCCCGAGGTAATCCTGACACGATACTTGCCCGGTTCAGGTGAGATGTTTAACTTCACGGTAAAGACGCCATCCCCGGCTTTTTCGTCTAAACCCCGCCCGTCATCAGCAAACTCTCCGACAACATTCGGAATCGGTCTGGCCTCTTTCAGCAATTTATCTGCGTTTTCAACATACTTGGTAAATGTTACCCGTAACTTGACCCGATCTAAGAAATCACGCAGCTTCAGTGGTTTATCATCAGATGTCAGCCGGGCAGTAAACTTAATCGTCTCATTGTGAAAAATCCGGACAGGTAATTTTGACGCGGTCAATTTCAGGTTCGATATGAGCTGTACATTATTTTTGGGAGTCACTTTACCAATAGCCTGCCACGGTCCCGGCATCGGGTTGTCAATGGAAACAATATCCATCGCAGGCTCCTGATACCATTGCACATTGTCCGGGTGACGTGATGAATAATACTTGACGCCATCAGGCCGGACTAAAACAACCGGGCGGGATGGCTTGGAACGATAAATAACAAAGTTAATCTGAGAAATGGTCGGGTCAACACGAAAACGGTTATCCAGTAACGACATTGAAGATTTTGTTGCAGCATTACTTCCCAGACTCACGACAAGCCCAACGATGATGATTAAAGTCCGCAACATATATTCAATTCTCCTACTGACGCCACAAACAAGTACCACTTTTTTCAACGAGATCTAATCTTTCCTGATGTGCTTGTAATTCATCGGCAGAAGCCTTCAAAACCTTTAATGTTTTTCGTTCTGAAACGACACGTCTGACAGAATCACCTTCTCCTGAATTCTGACCGGCAGAAAATTCAAGTGACGTCTGCCCACCCGTCATTAACAGATAAACATCAGCCAGAATCTCAGCATCGAGTAAGGCTCCGTGCAACGTACGGTGAGAATTGTCAATCCCATAACGATCACAAAGCACATCAAGATTATTCCGTTTTCCCGGGAAAATCTTCTTCGCCATTGCCAGAGTATCTGTAATCTGGCAATAGTCAGAAATTAAACCGGTGCCCGCATTTAATTTAGCAAACTCGTAGTCAATAAACCCGGTATCAAAGGGCGCATTGTGTGCAACCAATTCTGCACCTTGCATAAATTCAAGAAAAGAGTCATGGACATCAGCATACTCAGGCTTATCCACTAAAAACGCATCGGTAATCCCGTGAACCTCAATCGCTTCAGGCTGAATTTCCCGATCTGGTTTCAGATACACATGAAAATGTCTGCCCGTTAATTTACGGTTAATAATTTCAACGGCACCAATTTCGATAATCCGGTGGCCTTCGTAATGAGGACCGCCTTCACGATTCATACCGGTTGTTTCGGTATCAAGCACAATAATCCGGTGCGCTCCGGACTCATTGCCATGTGTTTCAGTACTGGTATTCATAGGGATAACTGTGTCAGACTATATTGAATCAATCATTCACTCTATAGTAACAAATCATGACGAAGCAGGTAGAAATTTTCACTGACGGCTCCTGTCTTGGAAATCCGGGCCCCGGTGGATACGGTATTGTATTACGCTATAAACAAGTTGAAAAAACACTATCTCAGGGTTTCCGGCTCACCACAAATAACCGGATGGAGATGATGGCTGCAGTGGTTGCGCTTCAGTCACTTAAGGAACCCTGTCATGTGGTTTTAACAACGGACAGCCAATACGTTCGCCAGGGTATCACGCAGTGGATATTTAACTGGAAAAAAAGAGGATGGAAAACCGCGGATAAAAAAGCGGTTAAAAACGCAGATCTGTGGCAGGCACTCGATCAAGAAGCGCAAAAGCACAAGATTGACTGGCACTGGGTCAAAGGACATACGGGGCACAGAGAAAATGAGCTCTGCGATGAACTAGCCCGGACTGCGGCAGAAAGCCCAACTCAGGATGATACAGGATATATCCCGGCAGCCTGAGTGCATCAAATTACTTTCCGGTCGAGGTCCGGTAATTCAAACGCACCGGACTTAATGTTCTTTTCAGACGCCAGTGGGGTTTAATTGGCTGTAACGGATAAGTTCTCTTCCTTGCAACAATAAAATACAGGCTGCTGAAAGAACGAATTCCCCCTCCGGTATTATTTTCCAGCCATGTCCAGAAAGCCCGGCAGTTTTGGGCGGGGAACAGCCCGTATCTGTCACATTCAATGACCTGATAATTCAGCACACCCAGCCAGTCAGCAATCCGGTTGGGGGTAAACATCCGCCCGCTCCACGGAAAATATTTTTTACGCCACGGTAACAAGCTTGTGCAGCCAACCAGACTCACGGGATTAAACCCGGTGATCACAATATATCCGTCATCAATCAGCACTCTGTCGACTTCACGCAGCATTCGGTGTGGATCATTGCAATAATCCAGCTGATGGGCCATCAGAACCATATCAACACTTTTTTCCATAAACGGTAATGCATAACCATCAGCAATAACCGTATGCAACTTATTTTCAACATCCAGATGAACCTGATGTTGAATATTTGACTGACTACTGGCAATCTCACAACTCAGGCCACCAAGTTTCAACATATGGTAACCAAATAACTTAGGCCACCACTCGTCCAGACGCGCCTGGATTGATTCACGAACCCATGAACCATTTTTAAGCTGGTCCCAAGAGTAGGGCTTTTCAATTTTTTTTTGACTACGTGCTGGTTCCATGACTTAACCGTGCTAATAATGTGCAAATGAATGGAGAAAACTCATGTTAAACATCAAAAGCATACCTGCATTCAGGGATAATTACATCTGGCTGATTCAAAATCAGGAGCAACATTGCGTCGTTGTCGATCCGGGCGATGCCCAGGTTGTTTTATCCTTCCTGGAGAAAAACAATCTGGCACTGGATGCAATTCTGATCACGCATCATCATGCTGACCACACGGGTGGTATCTCAGATTTAATCAAACACTTTCCCGGAGTCAATGTAGTCGGTCCGGTTGATGAAGCAATTCAATCAGTCACTCACCCGGTCAGGGACGGTGAACAAATTGAAATATTCGGGCATACTTTTGACATTATGGGCCTGAAAGGTCATACCCTTGGACATATTGGCTATTATCACGAAGACATTTTATTTTGCGGCGATACCCTGTTCTCTGCCGGATGTGGCCGGGTCTTTGAAGGCACCTGCGAAGAGATGTGGCTTTCGCTGCAAAAACTGATGGCCTTACCTGAAACAACCCGGGTTTACTGTGCACATGAGTATACAGCGGCGAATCTTGCTTTTGCACTGGCCGTCGAACCAGAAAATGCCGCTCTGCAGCACTACCGGGAACAGGTCAACAGACTTCGGGCAAATCACCAGCCAACGATCCCTTCAACCATTGGTCTGGAACTGAAAGTTAATCCATTTTTACGTCCATCAGAGCCGGAGATCATCAAATCTGTGTCAGATCGCACATCGCAACATGATCCACTCTCTGTCTTTACTGCTCTGAGAACATGGAAAAACGAATTTTAACGATTTGATCCTTGTCATCCGGATGTTTCAGCAAGTATCATCACAAGCCACTGGATAAAGAACTGTATCAATTTTATGAGAAATCATATTTTCGGAGTGTTATTGCTCCTGCTGGCAGGATGCCAGACAACTCAGATAAGCCATCAGAAAACGGAAGAAGTACCAGAGAAAACGGTACAGGCGCATAGACCTTCTGCTGACACTGAAGTCGCCGTATCCCAGTCTTCCCCGGCTCAGCCTGTGATAATGCAACCCGATTTACCTCAGGATCAATCCGATCTTTGGCAAAGAATCAGTATGCAGTTCTCACTTCCTATTCCACAGAACAAATCCGTTCAACGTTACCGGAACTGGTATTTAAAACATCCACAGCATCTGATTACTGTCGCTAAACGCGCAACGCCGTTCCTGTATCTCATTACAACCAAGATAGAAAAACGTCATCTCCCGCTCGAACTGGCTTTGCTCCCTGTGGTTGAAAGCTCATTTGACGCATTTGCCTATTCCCATGGCCGGGCAGCAGGACTGTGGCAGTTTGTTCCTTCGACAGGGAAAAGATATGGGCTGCAACAAAATTTCTGGTATGACGGCAGAAGAGACGTGAATGCAGCCACAGACGCAGCTCTCAATTACCTGACTTACCTGAACAAAAAATTCAAGGGTGACTGGTTTCATGCTATCGCCGCCTACAATAGCGGTAGCGGCAGAGTTGACAGAGCAATCAAAAAAAACCGGAAGAAAGGAAAGCCGATTGATTTCTTTTCACTGGATCTACCCAAAGAGACCAGTAGCTATGTTCCCAAATTACTGGCTCTCGTTGATGTTATGAATAACAGGGATAAATACGGCTTAAAAATTCCACATATTGAAAATAAGCCATTCCTCCAGTTGATCAATCCTAAAGAGCAACTGGATCTGGCCGTTGCGGCTCAGTATGCCGATATCAGTGTCAGAGAACTTCAAAGCTATAATCCGGCTTACAATCAGTGGGCAACCGCCCCGGACGGGCCCTATAAATTATTACTTCCGATCGACAAAATTAACCACTTCAATCATTCCCTTGCGCAAAATCGCGGTAAAGGTATCAAGCTCATACATTACAAAATTCGTTCGGGAGACACACTCAATACGATTGCCCGGAAATATAAAACAACCAGTCAAATTATACAAAATGTCAACGGCTTGCCTGATAATCTGATCCGGGCCGGACAATATCTGATGATACCGACCTCTGCAAAAGGGAAAGAAACGTATGTATTGAGCCTGAATAACCGGCTCAAAAAAATTCAGTCGACACCCCGGGGTCAATATCGCTTATTCCATACTGTCCGCTCCGGAGACAGTCTGTGGAGCATTGCTAAAAAGTACAAGATATCTCATACCTCACTGGCAAAGTGGAACGGGATGAGCCCGAGAGATCCGTTAAAAGTGGGCAAAAAACTTGTCGTCTGGAAAAAATCATCCAGTGGCGCAATTATTCGTCCTTTGTATTACAAAGTACGATCCGGCGATACACTCAGTGGTATCGCCAGTAAGTTCAGAATCAAAACATCCGATATTATTAAGTGGAATGATTTAACGAAACATAAATACATTCATCCAGGGCGAAAACTGAAATTATTTGTAGATGTGACCAAAGTCAGCACATAGGATATTCCTATTGTGCAGATATCAATGAAAAAGATGCCTGAATCGGGTTGTGGTCAGAAGCAGAAGTTTCTGCTACACCTGCCTGATTCAAAATCAAACCACGGTAAAACAAGTGATCGAGTGGGTATCCATCATACTGTTTACGGTGGTCTGGCGATGGGTAATCTACTTCTGTCATAGAAAGTTCAGACATCGTTTGATGCAGATAACTCATTCGCTCTTCACTCCAGCTATTAAAATCTCCGGCAAATATCACAGGACCAACGTGTGACCGAATCTTTGCAGTCAGTTCACCGAGCTGATCCCGGAATGCTTTGATGCCCAGAGTAAAGTTAACTGCGTGAATATTCACCACGGCCAGTGTTTGTTGATCCGACAACGGATAATAGGAGATCAAAGCAGACTTCGGCAATCGAATCCAGGGTTCCATCTCCAGATATGCACAGGATGAAAGAGGTAAATATTCTGACAGGTTCATCACCCCCATTCCCTGATCCAGTACAGAAAATGCGTGTGCCTGAACAGCCTGCCATCTGGGGTTTTCTTTCAGCCACAATTGAAACCCGGATGACAAATTTGACTCCTGTAATAACACCAGTTGTCTGTCCTGACTGAACTGTTGTAAAGCCTGAGACCAGTCAGAGCGGTTTTCTTTATAGATGTTCCAGACAAGAACGTTCAGATTCCCATGATCATCAACAGGAGAAGAGCCATCAGTTAACTGACTACATGTGCGGGAAACAATCATATCCGGCAGTGCGCCAATGTCTGAAGATCTTTTTAACAAGACAACTTCCGGGGTGGCGGGCAGATCAAACATATAATCAAGAATGACACCACCAACCAAAACTAACGCCAAAATAATAGAGATAAGCCTGCTTTTTTTAAAACGAAATGACGCCATTGAATTCACATATTTATTGATTTGTTTTAGATACTTTGGTGATAAAGAAAGGAGCCATATGGCTCCTTATCATCACATCTGACTAGATTGCATCGTCGTCTTCTTCGCCGGTCCGGATTCTTACCACACGTTCCACATCGGTAATAAATATCTTTCCATCACCAATTTTACCGGTTTGAGCTGTTTCGATGATTGCATCCACACATTGCTCAACAACATCACTGGAAACCACAATCTCAAGCTTCACTTTCGGGAGAAAATCAACCATATACTCAGCTCCCCGATAAAGCTCAGTATGCCCTTTCTGACGCCCGAATCCCTTGACTTCAGAAACAGTCATACCGGTGATCCCAACATCGGCAAGTGCTTCACGAACATCATCAAGCTTAAACGGTTTAATAATCGCTTCTATTTTTTTCATGTTCATCCCTTAAACTGTATCATTTGTCTGCATTATCCGTCACCGGACAAAAACATTCAATAAACCCCAAGCAATCATCAAGCCAAAAAATATTTTACTTTACAATAATCACTCAACAGAAGTGGTATGAGAAGAAGATAATCATTCACAATAATACTCATATCCTATCTGCTTTCCAGATTAAATCACAACCGGTCCCGGTAAAATCTCTGTCAACAAACAGCTGAGCAATGGCAACAACCTGTTCTCCTGCCATCAAAATTGGCATTCGTCTTCGTTGCCAGACAGGCACCTTGTATTCCTGAAACAGTTTTTTTAACCGGGTTCTTCCACATCGCCCAACCGGACAGGCTGATAACCCCTGCGGGTTAAAACCAATAGTCAGAGAAACCCCTGCCAGCTTTTCCCTGCTCAGCGAGCCTTGATCACACTCCCTGAGCGTGATCAATCCCAGATCATCAGGGAGCTCAACCGGTTGATTAAATGTAATTTTATGCTGCCATTCCGTCACATCGGTGACTGCAGGCAAACAATATAACCGACCGGAAAAACGACGAATAACAGAATTGCCTAAATGTAACCGGGGATCGGCATCTTCCTTAGCCAATATCACCTGATGATAAAGCGTCATGAGTTGAACCCGGGAAGGCATTTGCAGATCATAACGCGCCAGCCACATTCTTAAGACCCGCCTGCATACGGCTTCACTTAATGAGAGCAATACAGGGACAGATAAACTCCCATCAGGAAGCTGGGCACGATCCAGTTGCTGCGCCAATAATTCATCCAGTAACGCTTCCTGCTCTGCACACAATTCTGTACTTCGCTGAATTGCCACGGGCAATTCAGGCCAGCGTTTTAACAAAACAGGTGCAATTTTATGCCGGATAAAATTCCGGTCAAAGTGCAAATCCTGATTGCTTTCATCTTCAACCCAGTCTAACTGATGCTGCTTTGCAAATGATTCTATTTCAGTTCTGGATATTTTCAGCAATGGCCGGACAAGTTTTCCTGCACCGAACCCGGAGACTTCGCCCATGGACGACAACCCTTTGGGCCCGCTTCCCCGTTTTAATGCCAGTAAAAAAGTTTCCAGTTGATCATGACTATGCTGCCCTGTCAGTAACAAATCATTTGCCCCAACATAGTGCTGCAGTGCCTCATACCGGGCCTGACGGGCTATCGATTCGAGACCACCTTTACTCTTTTTATCCAGCGATACCGGATGTAGCTGAAATGCAATATCTTCATCCTGACACCACTGACGACATCGTTCAGCCCACAAATCAGCATCAGGACTCAAACCGTGGTTAATATGGACCGCAAGCACTTCCCGGCCTGTTTCCCTGATAAACCCGGAGAGCAGGTGCAGCATCACTCTGGAATCAATGCCACCACTGAAAGCCAGTATAAAACGGGACTGGGCTTGACTGTGATGCATCAAAACCCGGTAAAAATGTTGTTCAACAGAGGTCATTTTGACTCATAACAATTGATATTAAACAGCAGAATTTGTCTTCATTGGTTCAGGGAACCGATCGAATCAAAGAGGGAAGCCGACGCTTCCCTCTGATCATTCATAATAAAAGAACAAGAACACCAGACAATCAACAATATCCATAATTCATTAAACGATGGTAACGACGATCCAATAATGAATCAGCATCCATATTCTCAATATCAGCCAGCTGTTTCAGCAAAGTCTCTTTAATATTACGGGACATTTCTTCAGGTTGACGATGGGCGCCACCTAACGGTTCTTCGATCACTTCATCAATGAGTTCCAGCTCTTTCAGACGAGGTGCAGTCAATCCCATTGCTTCTGCAGCCTGAGGCGCTTTATTTGAGTCACGCCAGAGAATGGATGCACAACCTTCAGGGGAAATGACGGAGTAAGTAGAATACTGAAGCATATTCACAAAATCACCAACACCAATCGCCAGTGCACCACCGGAGCCACCTTCACCGATAACATTACAAATCACCGGAACTTTTAAACCCGACATCACCTTGAGGTTTTTTGCAATCGCCTCTGATTGTCCTCTTTCTTCTGCGCCAACCCCCGGATATGCTCCGGCGGTATCAATAAATGTAATGATCGGCATATTAAAGCGCTCAGCCATCTCCATCAGACGTAATGCTTTCCGGTATCCTTCTGGCTTAGGCATGCCAAAATTCCGAATCACCTTATCTCTTGTTTCTCGTCCTTTCTGGTGACCGATCACCATCACAGGGCGATCGTCTAAGCGGGCAATCCCTGCCACAATCGCTTTATCATCAGCAAAAGCACGGTCACCAGCTAATTCATCAAAATCAGTGAATATATGCTGAATATAATCCAGTGTGTATGGGCGTTGAGGATGGCGGGCCAGCTGAGCGACCTGCCATGCACCAAGATCACTGAAAATTTTCTTTTTCAGCTCAAGGCTTTTCTTTTCCAGTTGTTCGATTTCTTTGTCCAAATCAACAGAAGAATTACCGTGACGGGAAACATCACGCAACGCTTCAATTTTGGCTTCAAGTTCGACTATAGGCTTTTCAAATTCTAGAAAGTTCGGGCTCATTTACTGATCCTTCTTGATTCAGCTTCTCATTGAAAGCTGAACTTTAGTTAAATTCCAGTTCTACCTGACCAGAGCCAAGTAACTGTGTTAATTCGTCTAATAATGTATCATTCGGTGTGATACGCCATTCTGTGCCCAGTGTTAGCCTGCCTCTGGCATCTGCACGCTGATAATAGATATTCACGGGCACACTACCAGCTCTGTATGGCTCCAGTATATGGGTAAAACGCTCAAAAAACGTCTCATCAATCTGCGCCTGCTCGATGGACAATGACAAACTTTTTGCATATTTTTCTCTGACAGTATCTAAATCCATCATCTCACGGACAGTCATTTTAAATCCGCCATTGAAGTCATCAAAGCTGACCTGTCCGCTTAAGACAACAATTTTATCCTTTTCTAATAAGTCAGCATACCTTTCAAGCGCATCAGAAAACAACATCGCATCAAGACGGCCGGAACGATCATCCAGCGTCAGGATACCGATACGGTTTCCTCGTTTCGTTGTCATGACTTTAGCGGAAATAATCAATCCTGCCACCACAACGGACTGATCCCGCCTTGTTGGTGTTACATCTTTCAGTCGACAATCAACATAGTGATTCAGTTCCTTCAGATAGGCATTGACCGGATGTCCGGTTAAATACAGTCCCAGAGTTTCACGCTCACCTTCAAGCCAAACCTTTTCCGGCCATGGAGAGACTTGAGTATACCGTTGCTCTACTGCCTCTGGCGCTTCGGTCAGCACACCAAACATGTCAGTCTGTCCAAATGACTCAGCCTGTTTATGCTGGCTGGCAGCCTTAACTGCATCATCCAGAGAAGCCATCATGGCAGCCCGGTGTGGTCCCAGCCGGTCGAGTGCTCCTGCATGAATCAGTTTTTCAATCACCCGTTTATTGACACGCTTTAAGTCGATCCGGGCACAAAAATCAAACAGGTCTTTAAAATGACCACCCGCACTACGGGCTTCAAGAATCGCATCAATCGGACCTTCTCCAACCCCCTTAATCGCACCAATACCGTATACAATAGCGCCATGTTCATCCACATTAAAACGATACAGACCGACATTGATATCAGGCGGCAAAACTTTAAGGTCCATCCTGATACATTCATCAACCAGACCGACGACCTTCTCCGTATTATCCATATCAGCGGTCATTACAGCAGCCATAAACTCTGCCGGATAATGTGTTTTTAACCACAACGTCTGATAAGAAACTAAAGCATAAGCAGCGGAGTGAGATTTGTTAAAACCGTAACCAGCAAATTTCTCCACCAGATCGAAGATCTTCATGGACAATTCACCGTCAACACCATTTTTAATCGCACCATCTTCAAAGACAGCCCGCTGTTTGGCCATCTCTTCAGGCTTTTTCTTTCCCATCGCCCGGCGCAGCATATCTGCCCCACCTAACGTATAACCAGCAAGTACCTGAGCAATCTGCATGACCTGCTCCTGGTACAAGATAATCCCGTAAGTTGGATCGAGAATCTCCTTCAAAGATTCATGCTGCCACTTTTCATCCGGATATGAAATTGGCTCCCGGCCATGTTTCCGGTCAATAAAGTTATCAACCATACCTGACTGAAGCGGTCCGGGACGGAACAATGCAACCAAAGCGACAATATCTTCAAAACAGTCGGGCTGTAACCGCTTGATCAGGTCTTTCATTCCTCTGGATTCAAGCTGGAACACTGCCGTGGTTTCTGAATTTTGCAGTAACCGGAAAGAAGCCGGATCATCTAATGGAATCGATTCTATCCGTAACGGTATTTCCCCAGACGCTTCCCGCCGGGGATTGATCAAACCAAGCGCCCAGTCAATAATTGTCAGAGTCCGGAGCCCAAGAAAGTCAAACTTGACTAAGCCCGCCGTTTCCACATCATTTTTATCAAACTGAGTGACTGGATGATGCCCTTCCGGATCGCAATAGATAGGCGCAAAATCAGTAATTGATGTTGGCGAGATAACCACACCACCGGCGTGTTTACCGGCATTTCGGGTACAACCTTCCAGGATACGGCACTTATCAATCAGCTCTTTGACGTCTTCATCCGTGTCATAAAGCTCTTGCAATGCAGGCTCTGCTTTAAAAGCTTTTTCAAGCGTCATTCCTGGATCTGGCGGGACCAGTTTTGAAATCCGATCAACAAACCCGAATGGATGCCCTAATACCCGGCCGACATCGCGGATAACAGCTTTTGCAGCCATCGTTCCGAATGTAATGATCTGAGATACGGCATCCCGGCCATACATGTCGGCAACATGATCAATCACCTGATCCCGTTTATCCATACAGAAGTCGACATCAAAGTCAGGCATGGATACACGCTCCGGATTCAGGAAACGTTCAAACAGCAAGTCATATGCTAACGGGTCAAGGTCGGTAATTTTCAGCGCGTATGCCACAAGAGAACCAGCACCGGATCCCCGCCCGGGCCCCACAGGAATATCGTTATCTTTTGACCACTGGATAAACTCCATCACGATCAAAAAGTAACCGGGGAATCCCATCTGGTTAATCACATCCAGTTCGATCTGCAGACGTTCATCATATTCCGGGCGTCTCTCCTGACGAACATCAGGATCAGGAAATAAAAATTCAAGACGCTCTTCCAGGCCTTCCTGAGACTTCTTAATCAGAAAGTCTTCAATTTTCATCCCTTCCGTCGGGAAATTTGGTAAAAAGTATTCACCAAGACGAACGGTAACATTACACCGTTTGGCAATTTCTACGCTATTTTCCAGCGCCTCAGGAATATCACTGAACAGCTCGCACATTTCTGACTCTGAGCGAAGATACTGCTGTTCACTGTAATTTTTCGGCCGGCGTGGATCTTCAAGCGTATAACCATCATGAATCGCCACACGGATCTCATGGGCTTCAAATAATTCTTTATCAAGAAAGACAACATCATTGGTCGCTACAACGGGTAATCCGGTCTTTTCCGCCAGCTCGACGGCAAAATGCAGATATGTCTCTTCATCTGGCCGGCCGGTCCGGGTTAACTCAAGGTAAAAGCGTCCGGGGAAGTATGCCTGATAAAACTGAACTTCCTGCTCAACCTGTGCCTGATTACCTTTCAGTAAAGCCCGCCCAATTTCACCATCTTTACCGCCGGATAAAACAATCAACCCTGCTGCATGCTTTTCCAGCCATGATTTATCTATCACAGGCTGATGCTGAACATGGCCGCGCTGATAAGCTTCTGAGATCAGGAGTGTCAGATTTTTATAACCTTCATTATCAGCAGCCAATAAAGTGATGCGGGTTAATTCATCACCAAACGCTTCAGACTGAAGCGTAAAATCAGCGCCGATAATCGGCTTAATCCCACAATTATGTGCTGTGCTGTAGTATTTGACTAACCCACAAAGGTTCGTAAAGTCGGTTAACGCCATTGCTGGCATCCCCATTTCTGCCACCCTCTTAACCAAAGGCGGCACTTTAGACAAACCATCAACCATAGAGAAATCACTATGAACTCTGAGGTGAATAAATCTGGGGTCAGACATGCAATGAAATCCTGAAGGAAGAAAATAAACTAAAAATGTATTTTACGGAATTATACCCGCAAGTCATCTCCGGATGCTCAGTTTTGATCCTGAGACAATTGCTGCTCAGCCAGCACTCGTGCAACCGGTTTAAAACTTTGACGATGTTGTGCAATCACGCCATATTTCTCAATGGCCGCAAGGTGCGCTTTTGTCGGGTAACCTTTATGTTGCGCAAAACCATATTCAGGGTAGCACTGATCAAGTTCATCCATCTCGCGATCCCGGATGACTTTCGCTAAAATTGAAGCGGCACTGATTTCAGCGACACGTAAGTCCCCTTTAACCACCGCAAGCGCAGGCAAAGAGAGTTCAGGAAGACGATTACCATCAATTAAGACAAACTCTGGCTTGATCTTTAATCCTTCAACAGCTCTCTGCATTGCAACCATGGTCGCCTGAAGAATATTAAGATGGTCGATTTCTTGTGGGCTACACCGGCCAACAGACCATGCAATGGCTTTCTGCTGAATTTCCGGAAACAACGCCTGACGTTTCTTATCTGATATTTTTTTTGAGTCAGTTAATCCTGCGATTGGCCGGGTTGGATCCAGTATCACTGCTGCTGTCACAACATCACCGACCAAAGGACCACGACCAACTTCGTCCACACCAGCAAAAAGTTTGTATTCCTGAGGATACTTAAAAGGTTCATATTCCACTTTATTCTTCATTGAACTTCCCGATTAACTTTAGTACAGCCTCTGCCGCCCGGGCATCTGCATTTTTACGGATCAACGTATGCATCCGGGTAAAATTTGCCTGCATATCGTCATTATTACCCGCCAGAAGGCGGGAAACTTCATGATAAAGATTATCCGGATTGCACGCCTCAAGTAAGAACTCTTTCACAACTTCTTCATCTGCAAGAATATTGGGTAAAGAAACATATTTCGTTTTAACCAGACACTTTGCAATCAAGGCTGTCAGTTTATTTACCCGATAACCGACCACCATAGGACGGTTAATCAGCATACATTCCAAAGCAACCGTTCCGGAAGCCAGCATCACCACATCTGATGCAGCAATCACATGTCTTGCTGTATCCTGGATCAGGATAAAATCAAGCTCAGGTGCATGCTGTTGCCACAAAGTCTCAAACTGCTGTTTTCTTTTATCATTGACAACTGCAACAACAAAACCCAGTTCAGGATAACGTTGATGTAACCGCCGGCATGTTTCAATGAAAACGGGCGCAATTTTTTCAAGCTCACTCCCCCGGCTCCCCGGAAGTACTGCAAGCCAACGCCGAGATGGATCCAGCTCAAGCAGGGCTTGCGCTTCCTGTTGATCTGAGTGTAATGGTATCGAATCAGCCAGTGTATGACCGACAAATTCACAGGGTACATTAAACCTGTCGTAAAATGCTTTTTCAAATGGAAGGAAGGCTAAAACCAAATCGGTCGCCCGTGCAATTCTATGAATTCTCTTCTGACGCCATGCCCAAACGGAGGGGCTTACGTAATGCACGGTTGGAATACCAGCTGCTTTTAAATCATTTTCCAGCCGGAGATTGAAGTCAGGCGCATCGATACCAATAAATACATCAGGACGATGCTCTGTAAAATATTCGACCAGCTGCGCTTTGATTTTAAACAAACGAGGTAAACGCCCCAAAACTTCGACGATTCCCATGACGGCGAGTTCTTCAATATCAAACAGTGAATCACATCCCTGCGCATTCATTTTCGGGCCGCCAATACCAACAAACTGAGCATCAGGTGCATGCTGCTTAATTGCTTTGATTAATCCTTCACCTAAAGTATCACCAGAAAGTTCTCCGGCCAGAATCCCAATTTTCAGCGGTTTGTTTTGCTCATTATTCATTAGCTTCCTCATCATCTGTCAGCAACCGATGCAGCTACCACGGCTAAAATTGTAAGGCGCGCTGTAAATAAAAAAAGATCGCTATTTAAAATAACGATCTTTCATTCAGGTATGTCATTTTTCAGCGAATAATACCACGGGTCGATTTTTCAAAGAAAGACAGAAATGCTTTAACCGCCGGGGTTGTGTCTGCCTCTTTTTCAATTTCAGCCTTTGCTTTATCAAGCGTCAAACCACTTCTGTAAAGTGCTTTGTAAGCTCTTCGAATCGCATGGATTTCAGCTTTTTCAAACCCGCGACGTTTCAGGCCTTCAATATTGACACCAAATGGCGCACAGTGATTTCCCTGAGCCATAATATATGGCGGCACATCCTGTACAACAATCGAACCGCCGCCTAACATCGCGTGCTCACCGATATTACAAAATTGATGGATTGCCGACATGCCACCTAATATCGCATAATCACCAATCGTGACATGACCGGCCAGTGTCGCATTATTCGCAAAAATACACTGATTACCGATAACACAGTCGTGAGCAACGTGTGCATTAATCATAAACAGATTGTCGTGCCCAACCCGGGTTATTCCCTGATCCTGCACTGTTCCCCGATGCATCGTCACACTTTCCCGAATCGTATTGCGATCCCCGATAATAAGCTGGGTATCTTCTCCGCGGAATTTCAGATCCTGACAATCTTCACCGATCGAAGCAAACTGGAAAATACGATTATCTTTGCCAATTGTTGTGGGCCCTTTGACAACCACATGAGAAAGCAACTCTGTACCTTCACCAATTTCCACCTTGGCATCGACATAACAAAATGGCCCAATCTTAACTTTTGCACCAATGACTGCACCTTCTTCAATCACGGATGTTGGGTGAATCTGAGCTGTTTCATGAATCATATTAGAATTCTCTGCGAGCACATTTAAGTTCAGCCGAGCAAACGACCTCACCATCGACTTTTGCCACGCCGTTGAAAAGTGCAATACCTCTGCGTTCTTTCAGAAATTCAACCTCAACGAACAATTGGTCCCCGGGACCGACGGGCTTTCTGAATTTTGCATTATCAATACTTGCAAAATAATATAGCTCATTCTCTTTCGGTGCACCAAAAGTCTTAAATGCCAAAAGGCCCGTCGCCTGAGCCATTGCTTCAAGAATCATGACACCTGGGAAAACAGGAAGCTGAGGGAAATGACCTGTAAACTGAGGCTCATTCACCGACACATTTTTCAGACCGATTAAATATTTCCCTTCTTCATAGTCTGTCACACGATCAATAAGCAAAAATGGGTAGCGATGAGGGAGAAGTGATCGAATCTCAACAATATCCATCGTTTTCTTTTCAGTAGTCAAAGTCATATTCCTATTCATCTACATAAATTAGTCCGGCATTATAAACAAAAAAGGCTCACAGTTCGCGAGCCTTTTTAAATAATGTTGAATTTTCACTCAGATTTCTGTTTTAACTGATCTTCTACAGCTTTCAAACGCTTATGCATATCATCAATCCGGTGAACTCTGGCTGCGGTCTTACGCCATTCTTTATTCGGTTGTAAAGGAATGCCGGATGAGTAAACACCTTTTTCAGGTATACTTCTCATTACCATCCCCATTCCGGTAATGGTTACCCCGTCAGCTATCTCAATATGCCCATTAATGACAACAGCACCACCAATGATACAGTACTTACCAATTTTGGTACTACCGGCAACAATTGTTCCACCCGCCATCGCGGTACCGTAACCGATATGAACATTGTGAGCAATTTGCATCTGATTATCGAGAATCACATTATCCTCAATCACAGTATCATCCAGTGCTCCGCGATCAATCGAGGTACACGCTCCAATTTCAACACGGTTTCCAATCCGGACCGTTCCAAGCTGAGGTATTTTAATCCATTCTCCCCGCTCATTGGCATACCCAAAACCGTCAGAACCGATCACCGTATTGGATTGTACCAGGCACTTATCACCAATCACCACATCGTGATAGACACTAACATTAGCCCAGAGTTTTGTGTCTTTTCCAATCGTCACGTTCTTTCCGACAAAACATCCGGCACCGACAGAAACGTTATCTCCCAACACAGCACCGGACTCGATGACACTATTAGCACCCACTGTCACATTCTCACCCAGAGATACATCCGGAGCGATCGCAGCTGAAGGCTCAATGATATCCGCCGGAGAAGGTGTCGTATCGAGAGCCTGAGCAACCTTTGCAAAAGCGACGTAAGGATCGTCAACCACTAATACATTTCCGGGGCATAAATCACGCTGCGATGATTTCACCATAACCACTGTAGCCTGGCAATCTCCCAAATGTTTTGCATATTTAGGATTTGACAAAAAAGTCACATCACCGTCAGTCGCTCTGTCCATTGGAGCAACAGAAGATACAGTCAAATTACTGTCACCCGACAGTTCTCCACCTGTAATGTTTGCAAGTTCGGCTAAAGTAATCTTCTTAACCATAATTTATTTCAACGCTTTAATGACTTTATCTGAAATATCAAATTCCGGCTTTCCATACTGCATCATCTGAATATCAATCACCAGATCGTAACCCTCTTTTTTAGCTATCTTTGCGACTGCATCCTGAATAATACTGAACAGCTTGCGCTTTTCCTGAGCTTCACGTTTAGCTGAATCTTTGTCTAATGCCTGTGCCTTAATTTTGTATTTGCTATCAAGCTGACCAATCTCAATTCTTAGCTTCTCAACATCATCAGAACTCATCAATGCGCTGTCTCTTTTCAGCTTTTCGATTTTACCCTGCGCTTCTTTCTTAATACTTTCTAATTCATCCGCTTTATCTTTAAACTCTTGTTTCAGTTTTTGCAGCACAACTTCACGTTGAGGAAGCGCCTGGAAAACTTTTCCCGTATTGATATAAGCAATCTTTTGCGCTGCTTCAGCCGCTGTACTCATAAATGCCATGCTGAAGATAACAATACCAACACCAAGCGCTTTAATCAGATTCTTCACAATATATTTCCTCATGTATAAAACTAGAATGTCTTACCAATAGTGAATGAGAAGAACTCTTCATCATCACCGGTATATTTTTTAATTGGTTTAGCGATAGCAAACACCAAAGGTCCCATCGGGGACATCCACTGTAATGCGACACCTGCGGATGAACGATATTTTAAAGGGTCAGAGTAGTCATAATAATATTCCCGACCATAATCAGCACTTTTCTTGCTGTAATCAAACTCAGTATCCCAGACACTGGCCATATCGTAGAACACACTGGTGCGTATTTGGCTCCGCGTCTCATCAGAAACAAATGGTGTCGGTACAATCAGCTCAACACTTGCCAATGCAATCGCATTACCACCGGCAGACTCATTGGTGGCGGTTAATGTGCCATTGTTTGAATCAGCATAACTGTTAAATACGGCTCTGGGGCCAGCAGTATTGGCACCAAAGCCTCTCAAAGTTGAAAAACCACCCGCATAAAAATTCTCATAAAATGGATAAAGGTTTTCATTACCATCCGTTTTCCCATATCCGTTTCCGTATCCCAAACGCCCACGGAGTAACAAAGAGAAATCCTGCTTTTCGGCCAAAGGAATATAATGTCTCACATTATACTGGAGCTTAAAGTATTGAGTATCAGACCCGGGAAGGGTGACTTTATAGGTTGCCCGCTGATAATTACCAGCCGTTGGGAAATATCCTTTATTCAGGTTATTCCGAATCCAGGATAAATTAATATCAAAATCGCCGGTCACAAAACCGACCTTTGAAGAGGTATTTGCATTGACTCCCTGAGACAAAAGGAAGTTTTCAATTTGCAGGTAAGGAGAGAGATTTCCTATCTGGTTATGTGTATAGCCAACTCCAAACGCAAAACGATTCAGTTCATCATAAGGGAATCCCCAAGTCAGATTTACACCGTAGCTTTCGTTGGTATAGTCAACAATCCCGGCTTCAGAAGCTTCAAATTCGTTATAGAAAATTTTCCCGCCTAAGCTCACGCCATCCAGATTCCAGTAAGGATCGTTATAGCTGAAAGTAACATTTTTCTGATAATCATTCATTGTTGCCGAGATACCAACACTATTTCCGCTTCCCAGGAAATTCTCTTGTTGTAACCCGACCTGAAAACTCACACCAGATTCAGTTCCGTAACCAATCCCAAAATTTACACTACCGGAATTAGCTTCTTTGACATTATAAACAATGTCGACCTGATCATCGCTCCCGGGAACCCGGACAGTCTTCACATTGACTGTTTCAAAAAAACCGAGCCTGTTCAGACGTGACTTACCGGTTTCAATAGATTTTGAGTTCAGCCAGCTCCCTTCCATTTGCCGCATTTCACGCCGTAAGACCTCATCTTTCGTCACTGTATTTCCGGTAAAATCAATGTGTCGTACATAAATTCGGTTACCCGGATCAACATTAACGATCAACGACACTTCCTGCTTATCATCGTCAAACTCAGGAATCGTTCTGACCTGTGGGTAAGCATATCCAGACTCACCCAAGACTTTTTTGATACCCGTTTCTAATGCTGTTGCAGCCGAGCCCTGATAGATATCACCTTTATCAAAAGGAACCAGCAGCTTGAATTTATTATCTTCCCCTACCAGATTTCCCCGAAATTTGACGTCTTTAACCCGGTATGGCTTTCCTTCATTTAAAGTCAGCGTGATGTACACTCCCTTCTTATCAGGAGAAATAGAAACCTGCGCAGAATCGACTTTAAACTTCAGGTAGCCGTGATCATAGTAAAACGACTTTAGCTTCTCCAGATCGCCGGCAAGCACCTGCTTTTGATACTTATCACTGGACAAAAAGTTCCACCACGACACATCAGCATGCAAATCAAAACGGGACAAAAGCTCTTTATCATTAAAAACCTTATTCCCGATAAAATTAATTTGCTGAATTTTTGCTGAAACACCCTCAGTGAAAACAAACTTCAAATCAGCCCGGTTACGTGGCAATGGCGTGACCACAGCTTTGACTTTGGCATTATATTTACCAACACTGTAATAGAAATCCTCAAGCCCCTTTTCAATATTTCGAAGTCTTGTTCTGTCCAGTGCCTCCCCGACACGTATCGATGAGGCATCGAGGTTTTCTGTGAGTTGCTCATCTTTAATTGCTTTATTGCCAGAAAAAGAAACACTGGAAATCGTCGGTCTCTCTTTCACTTTAACTTTCAGTACATTCCCATCGCGAAATACGTCAATGTTCTCAAAATTTCCTGAAGAATAAAGTGCTTTCACTAAATCAGCGATATCCTGAGAATCGACAGTATCACCAACACGGACTGGCATTTTTAATAACGCGGCACCAAGCGTTACACGCTGTAACCCCTCAACCTGAATGTTTTTGACAACAAAACTTTCCGCACTATACGCCGGAAAACCACTTACAAGCATCGTAGCCAAAATTAACTTTTTCATCGTCATCGTGATTCGAATTATTCCCTTGTACAACTTGAGCTTTAAGCTGGTTTATTAAAGGCGGGTAAAATCGTTAAATAATGCCACAGCCATCAGTGAAAAAATAATGACGCCACCGATACGGTAGCCTATTTCCTGTACTTTTTCCGGTACAGGATTTTTAGTGACCGCTTCAACAGCAAAAAACATCAGGTGCCCTCCATCCAGCATTGGCAAAGGCACTAAATTAATAATCCCTAAATTAACACTAATCAATGCCAGAAATCCCAAAAAGTACACCAATCCATATTCAGCAGTCGTGCCTGCACCTTTTGCGATAGATATCGGCCCACTAAGATTGTTCAGGCCTACATCACCTACGATGAGTTTTTTCAGCATCGTCACCGTCAGTCCTATGACCTGAACTGTTTTATGGGCTGCTTTACCAACAGATTCCAAAGGACCATATTGCAGCTCATAACGATAATGCGCCGGCCACTCAGCAACTTTCGGTGACATACCTGCAAAACCAACTGTTTCACCATGGCGCAACTCGCGTTGTTCAGGAATCAAGGTCAGTGTAACTTCCTGTTCATTCCTGAAAACAGTCAGCGCCAGGGGCTTACCGGCATGACTTTGAACGACATTCACGATCTGATCCCATGAGGTTATATTCACATCATCAATGCGAATGATTCTGTCTCCTACATGCAAACCTGCTTTTTCTGCAGCGCCATCTTTCATGATATGCGTCAAGGTCGTCAGTACTTTCGGCGAATAAGGTTTAAAACCTAACGCCTTCATTGCAGACTCTTTTTCTGGATCAAAGTTCCACTTATTGAGATTTATATACAATATTTCGCGACTAACAGAATCAGAATCGCTGACCGTCATCGTCATTTGCGCATCACCAATATGCGAAACCAACGCCATATTGACAGATTCCCAGTCACCCGTTTTAACACCGGACACAGCCTGAATTTCCATGCCGGGCAACAGACCTGCCTCAGCAACAATCGACCCTGGATAAACTTCGCCAACCACAGGTTTAACGGATGGCACTCCTATCAGGAATACACACCAATAAGCAAATATTGCAAACAGGAAATTAAATACCGGACCGGCGGCGACAATAGAGAACCGCTTCCATAATGACTGCTGATCAAAGGCGCGGTGTTTTTGGTCTTCGGGGACTTCTTCAACCCGGCCATCAAGCATTTTGACATAACCACCTAATGGAATAATGGCCAGGCTATATTCAGTGCCATCCTTCGCAATACGGGACCAGATGGATTTACCAAATCCAATAGAAAACTTTTCGACTTTAACCCCGCAGCGCCGGGCAACCCAAAAATGACCAAATTCATGGACAGCAACCAAAATGCTCAACGCAATAACAAACGAAATAAAATTCCAAAGTATACCAGTCATCATTGACGCTCTTTCACTATTTTGTTAGCCCATTGCCGAGCTATTTTATCAAGCTCTAACAAACTTTCTATGTCTGTCACCGAGGTCGTAGCTATGGATGCACATACCTTCGATAAGACAAGATCATTAATCGTTGCAATTTCCGTGAACTGAATCTGCCTGTTCAGGAAAGCTTCAACCACAACTTCATTCGCTGCATTTAATGCCGTTGTTGCATGCTGTCCTTCATAGCAAGCATCAATCGCCAGTTTTAAGCAGGGATAACGCTGCTCATCAACCTGAGTAAAACTCAATTCTCCTAAACTAAAAAAATCCAGTGATGATACGCCTGACTGAATTCTTTCCGGATAAGCCATCGCGCATGCAATCGGGGTTGCCATATTAGGCTCTCCCATTTGTGCAAGCACAGAGCCATCTCTGTACTGAACCATTGAGTGTATAACGGACTGGGGGTGAATTAAAACTTTGAGCTGGTCTCTGGTGGTATTAAATAACCATTTAGCTTCGATGTATTCAAGTCCCTTATTCATCATCGTCGCAGAATCAACAGATATTTTAGGTCCCATCGACCAGTTAGGATGTGCAGTCGCCTGTTCAGGGGTCACACTGGAAAGGCAATCCAGGGAAGTATCGCGAAATGGTCCGCCAGAGCCGGTCAGCAATATATGAGAAATCCCATATTCATCTAAATTACAAGATCCTAATGATCTTTGCACATTTTCAGGTAAGCATTGAAAAATAGCATTATGCTCACTGTCTACAGGCAGCAATTCCGCACCATATTCATCAACGGCATCGATGAACAGCTGTCCGGACATCACAAGAGCTTCCTTATTCGCCAGTAATACACGCTTACCAGCCCGGATTGCAGACAGGGTCGGTAATAAACCTGCCGCTCCGACAATCGCTGACATCACAACATCCACATCCGGATGTTGTGCAGTCTCACACATTGCGTGTTGGCCAAACATCACTTCTGTTTTATTTCCCAGTGACAATAACTCTTTTTTCAACACTTTTGCTGAGGCTTCTGAAGCCATGACTGCGTATTCAGGATGATATCTCTGGCATAGTTTCACCATTTTTTTCACATTGGTACCAGCCACCAACGCAAAGACAGAAAAAAGATCAGGGTTCTGTGATACGACATTGAGCGTGCTTGCTCCGATAGATCCCGTTGCCCCTAAAATCGTTATTTTACGCATAGGAAAATCATTCCAAAAAGATTAAGACATAGCATGGCTCAAAATCAGATACATCACTACAATTGAAAATACAAAAAAGCAAAAACAGGAAATGCCGCAGTCAAACTATCAATGCGATCCAGCACACCGCCATGGCCAGGAATCAGGTGACTGCTGTCTTTAATTCCGGACATTCGTTTAAACATACTCTCAACAAGATCACCTAATACAGAAAAAATGACCGTACACAGAATGATAACGAACATACTGCTGTGGCTCGTAAAATGGATATCAAACCAGCCAGACAAAAAGTAAGCAGCAATCACAGCGGTAAAAACACCTCCGGCTAACCCTTCAAGTGTCTTGTTTGGGCTAACACGAGGTGCCATTTTATGTTTTCCCAGAAAACGACCTGCAAAATATGCACCGCTATCAGCAATCCAGACAACAAGGCAGACAAACAACACTAACTTCGCACCATAAGTAAAGTCCTGAGCCATGTCTTCTGTTCTCAGTAACACAACACTCCAGAAAAAAGGCAATAGTGTAAACAGCCCAAAAATCTGCTTTAGCCATTTTGAATGTGACCAATAGCGACTTGAAGCCGGATATGTCATAGCAAAGTAACTCGCCAATACCCACCATCCAGAACCAACCCATAATAAAACGCTGCACAATGGGCTCACATCATGTGTCATAGAAAGTTGCGGGGTCAGCAGATACAAACTTAAGCCACCTAAAATGACGGGTGGAATGAGAGAAGAAATCCGATATTTCAAATCAATAAACTGAGTCCACTCCCAGAACCCCAGCAAAGTAATAAATGAAAGTGCAATGATAAAAATGGTCAGCGGTAGTTTAAAAATACCTAAAACCACTAAAGGGGCCAAAATCAAGGCTGTAATGACTCTTTGCTTCAAACTAAAAACCTTTCTGTTATTTTTCCATCAACGCTTTAATTTGCTCGCCAGTGCATCCAAAACGTCTTTCCCTGTTTACAAACCAGGTGACGGCCTCAATAAAGTGCTCTTCACTGAAGTCGGGCCAGAATACCGGTGTGAAATACAACTCAGCATAAGCAAGCTGCCATAACATAAAGTTACTAATCCGACATTCACCACTTGTCCGGATAAGTAAATCGACTTCAGGCAGATCAGCCATAGACATGAATTGAGACATCGTTGTTTCAGTGATATCAGAAACAGCCAAATCGCCGGAATGTACTTGTTCAGCTATCACTTTGACGGCCTGTGTAATATCCCATCTGCCACCATAGTTTGCAGCAATATTGACAACCATACCTGAATTGCCAGCGGTTAAACATTCTGCATCAGCGATTTTCTTTTGTAATTTAGGGGTAAACCGGGAAATATCTCCGATCACCCTCAATCTGAGATTATTTTTATGTAATTTCTTCACTTCCGTAGAAAGTACATAAATAAACAGATCCATCAGGACGCCGACTTCTTCTTCAGGACGGCGCCAGTTTTCACTGCTGAATGCAAACAAAGTAACAGCCCTGACCCCGAGACGGGCAGCTGTGGCAATGGTTTTCCGAACCGCTTTTACACCATTTTGGTGGCCGAACACACGGGGTTTTCCCTGAGCTTTCGCCCAGCGACCATTGCCATCCATAATTACCGCAACATGCTGAGGTAACAAATCAGGCGAGAGTTGAGAATTCTGCATAAGAAATTACTTTTATTTGCAAGTATCAGAACAAAGGCGCCATGCGGTCACAAAGCGCCTTTTCTGTTTTGAACATTTAATAATTATAATTAAACATCCATCAGTTCTTTTTCTTTTGCTGCAAGCACTTCGTCAATTTTCTTAACGGCAGCATCAGTTAATTTCTGAACATCTTCCTGAGCCTTGCGTTCTTCATCTTCAGAAATTTCTTTATCTTTCAATAATGATTTAAATTCATTGTTTGCATCACGACGAATATTACGAACAGCAACACGCCCGCCTTCAGCTTCACCACGAACAATTTTCACAAGATCTTTACGACGTTCTTCTGTCAACGGAGGCAGAGGAACACGAATAACGGTTCCGGCAGACATTGGATTCAAGCCCAGATCTGACATCATAATTGCTTTTTCAACTTTAGGCGTCAGCTCTTTATCAAATACAGTAATTGCTAACGTTCTGGCATCTTCAGCGACGACGTTTGCAACCTGATTTAATGGTGTCATCGCACCGTAATATTCAACTGAAATACTTGCTAACAAACTGGGGTGAGCTCGTCCGGTACGGACTTTTGATAAATTATTCTTTAACGCCTCAACACTCTTATCCATGCGGTCCTGAGCGTCTTTTTTGATTTCATTGATCACAATATCACCTTAATTCTCATTTCACTTGCCAAATTACAACTGTGAGTTGCAAATAAGTGTACCTTCAGCCTCACCCATGACTACCCGGCGTAATGCGCCAGGCTTATTCATATTAAAGACACGGATTGGCATCATATGATCTCTTGCCAGTGTAAAAGCGGCTAAGTCCATCACTTTCAATTCTTTTTCGAGCACATCTTCATAATTCAGCTTATCATACAACTCCGCCTCAGGGTTTGCCACCGGATCGGCACTGTAAACTCCGTCAACTTTTGTCGCTTTGAGAACTACATCCGCTTCAATTTCAATACCACGTAAACAAGCTGCAGAATCAGTTGTAAAAAATGGATTTCCGGTGCCAGCCGAAAAAATCACAACACGCCCCTGGCGTAGCTGACTGATCGCATTTGCCCAGTTGTAATCATCACAAACACCATTCAAAGGGATCGCAGACATCACTCTGGCATTCACATAAGCGCGGTGAAGAGCGTCACGCATTGCAAGGCCATTCATCACGGTTGCCAGCATACCCATATGGTCACCGACCACACGATTCATCCCGGCTTTGGCCAGCCCGGCTCCACGGAATAAGTTGCCGCCACCAATTACGACGCCAACCTGAACACCCAGCTCAACTAACTCTTTTACTTCCTGAGCCATGCGATCAAGTACAGCAGGATCAATTCCAAAACCTTCTTCACCTTGTAACGCTTCTCCACTGAGTTTTAACAAAATGCGCTGATACGCGGGTTTAGGGTTCGTTGTCATGGTGTATTCCTTCCCAAGAGAATTATTCATTAACCGTCATGAATTCAGACTTCACAATATAAAATCTTAATTCATCACGCTAAATACTGATTTTTATCGCGAAAAGACCGCAGCAACTGCCACGGTCTTTCTCTTATTTCGTGCTTACACAAAAATTAACCTTTTTGTGCCATTGCAACTTCTTCAGCAAAGCTCAAGCCATCTTCTTTCTCGATGCCTTCACCAACTTCAAGACGAACAAAGCCAGTGACTTTAGCGCCTTTTTCTTTCAGTACTTCACCAACAGATTTCTTTGGTTCCATAACGAAAGCCTGACCAGTCAAAGAAATTTCACCCGTAAATTTCTTCATCCGGCCAATCACCATTTTTTCGGCGATTTCAGCAGGCTTGCCTTCGTTCATCGCAATCTCTACCTGAACTGCTTTTTCTTTTTCAACAACTTCAGCAGGAACATCATCAGGAGTCAGATAGTCAGGACGTGAAGCAGCAACGTGCATTGCAATATGCTTCAGTGTTTCAGCGTCGCCTTCACCAGCAACAACAACACCGATTTTCTCACCATGGCGGTAAGACGCAAGTGCAGTACCTTCGATATACTGAACCCGGCGGATTGTGACGTTTTCACCAATTTTAGCAACAAGTGCAACGCGTGTTTCTTCAAATTGTTCCTGAAGCGCTTCAACTGTCGCTTTAGATGTCAGAGCAGCTTCTGCAACATCATTCGCAAACGCGACAAAGTTAGCATCTTTTGCAACGAAGTCAGTTTGACAGTTCACTTCAAGAAGAACAGCAACACCGTTACTTTCTTTGATTAAAATCGTACCTTCAGCAGCAACATTACCTGCTTTTTTAGCAGCTTTTGCAGCACCGCTTTTACGCATATTTTCGATTGCAAGTTCGATATCGCCGTCAGTTTCAACAAGCGCTTTCTTACATTCCATCATACCTGCGCCAGTACGTTCACGCAGTTCTTTTACCAGAGCAGCAGTTACAGCCATTCTCTATTCCTCGATTCTTTCTGGATATGCTAAAAATTAGGGGCCTTCAACCGGCCCCTAATACTAACTATAACCTAGTCGATGTTTCACTACTGTTGCGCATCGATCTAAGTGTGACTAAGAGCCGTAATTATTCAGCTTCTACGAAACCGTCTTTCTCAGCAACCACAGCAACATCTTTGTTACGACCTTCTGTGATCGCTTCAGCAGCAGCATTCAGGTAAAGCTGAACAGCACGGATCGCATCATCGTTACCTGGGATAATGTAGTCAACACCGTCTGGGTTAGAATTCGTATCAACAACAGAAAATACTGGAATTCCCAGATTGTTCGCTTCTTTTACTGCAATGTGCTCGTGATCAGCATCAATAATGAACAGAGCGTCTGGCAGACCACCCATGTCCTTGATACCACCAAGAGATTTTTCAAGCTTTTCCATTTCACGGGTACGCATCAGCGCTTCTTTCTTGGTCAGCTTTTCAAATGTGCCATCAGTTGACTGACTCTCAAGGTCTTTCAGACGCTTGATTGACTGGCGAACAGTTTTCCAGTTTGTTAACATACCACCTAACCAGCGGTTATTAACATAATACTGGTTGCTGGCAATAGCAGCTTCTTTTACTGATTCAGATGCAGCGCGCTTTGTTCCCACAAAAAGAACTTTACCTTTTTTCTCACCAATTTTACCCAGTTCTGCCAGTGCTTCGTTGAACATTGGTACAGTTTTTTCCAGGTTAATGATGTGAACACGGTTACGTGCACCAAAAATGAATGGCTTCATTTTCGGGTTCCAGTAACGGGTCTGGTGACCAAAGTGAACACCAGCTTTCAGCATATCGCGCATTGATACAGTTGCCATTTATTAATCCTCTATGGGGTTAGGCCTCCACATTCCCCGTATTTCCGACTTTCGTGACCTGCACGGAAGCACCCCGGAAAACGTGACGAAATGTGTGTGATTTAAATGAATGATTAATGAAATGCAGAAACACATTGTTTAGCTGCATTCCGGCGCGCTTTATATCATATAACCCGGTTCAGAAGCCAGAAAAAATTGTTACAACAACCGGAAACATCTCCCGGTAATAATAATTATTATTCAGCCTGGTTTCTTGCGCTCTACTCTTCGACTGTTAAAATACAGCCAATCAGCACAACAGGTGCATAATAACCAGTAGAGATTATCGATGTCTGTCAATATAAAAAATGCGGAAGAAATAGAAAAAATGCGGATTGCAGGCAAGCTTGCAGCCGATGTACTTGAAATGATTGAGCCTCATGTAAAATCCGGAGTCACTACAGAAGAGCTCGACCAAATCTGTCATCAATATATTACGGAGACTCAGGAAGCCATTCCGGCCCCGCTCAATTATCACGGCTACCCTAAATCTATCTGTACTTCAATTAATCACATCGTCTGCCACGGAATTCCAGCCACTGAAGACGGTCAGTTTGGTCAATATACCCGCCCGGCAGTATTAAAAGATGGTGACATACTGAATATTGATATCACCGTCATCAAAGATGGCTATCACGGTGACACATCAAGAATGTTTTTAGTCGGTGATGTATCGCCGGCAGACAAACGCTTGTGCCTTGTTGCCCAGGAAAGTCTCTATCTGGCAATGAAACTTGTCAAACCCGGTCTTCGTCTGGGTGAAATAGGAACGGCTATTGATAAGTACATAAAAACAAACAATAAAAACAACCCCCGGATGAAGTTTTCTATTGTGAAAGACTACTGTGGTCATGGTATTGGCGCGGGCTTTCACGAAGATCCACAAGTTGTTCACTACAAAAACAGTGACAAAACGGTTCTGCAGGCGGGTATGACTTTCACAATAGAGCCTATGATTAATGCCGGAAAATTCGGCTGTCGGCTTGATGAAGATGATAACTGGACCGTCTATACCGCGGATGGTAAAAATTCAGCTCAATGGGAACACACCATTCTTGTGACAGAGACTGGCTGTGAAGTCTTGACATTGAGAAGTGACGAATCCATTCCCCGTATAATGCACAATAATTAAATGTATCTGACAAACGGGTGTCGCACCTTTGCCGGAAACAAACTATCAATTTAAGCAATAACATGCATGGACGCATCACTATGTATCAATCACCTCTCGATTTAACTGACAAGCAAATTAATGTTCAATCGCTGAAAGAACAGCTCGATACATTTGGCAATTACCAGAAAGAGCTGTTTCTGACCCGCCACGCCATCACAGATTTGGTGTTTGGTCGTGCAGAATATATGGATCAATTACTTCAGCGTTTATGGAAACACTACCATTTTAATCAAATCGAACATTTGTGTCTGGTTGCTGTGGGAGGATATGGCAGAAAAGAACTTCACCCATTATCTGATATCGATATCCTGATTCTTGCAAAAGATAGCTTTCATCCGGATATCCAGGCACAAGTGAGTGAATTTATTACATTACTGTGGGATTTAAAACTCGAAGTCGGTCATGCTGTCAGAACAATTGAAGAGTGTACAGAAATTGGACAAAAAGATTTAACTGTCGCCACCAATTTGCAGGAAGCCCGTTTAATCAGTGGGTGTGAAGAGACATATTATCGCTTAAAGCTTCAGGTTCATTCGGAATCATTTTGGTCAAGTGAATCCTTTTATAAAGCGAAGATACAGGAGCAAAAAGCACGTCATGCCCGCTATCATGACACGACTTATAATCTTGAGCCTGATATTAAATCCACTCCCGGTGGATTAAGAGATATTCATACGCTGAGCTGGGTCGCCCGACGCCATTTCGGAGCAACATCCTTACTCGAAATGAGCCGGCATGATTTTCTGACAGATGCTGAGTACAGAGAGCTTGTTGAATGTCAGAATTTCTTATGGCGGGTCCGGTTTGCTTTGCATCTTGAACTAAAACGATATGACAACCGGCTTACATTTGCACATCAGGCTCAGGTCGCCGAACATCTCGGGTTTCATGGTGATCACAACCAGCCGGTAGAAATGATGATGAAGGAGTTCTACCGCACATTACGCCGGGTTGCCGAACTAAATAAAATGCTCCTGAAATTATTTGATCTGGTCATATTGGGTGATGAAAAAGATACAACGCCTCATCTCATTAATGATGATTACCAAATCACATCAAACCTGATTGAAGTGCGACAAAAAGAGCTTTTTCAGGACAATCCTGCCGCCATCATAGATATGTTCATCCACATTGCGAATAACTCTTCAATTGAGGGGGTGGCACCAGAAACAATGAGACAATTGAGATCGGCCCGCCGTAAGTTAACTCAGTTTTTACATTGTCTGCCTGAAGCCCGTGAGAAGTTCATGCAGCTCGCCAGACATCCCAATGCGCTGCATAAAGCATTCACCCTGATGCATCGTCATGGTGTTCTGGCAGCCTACTTACCGCAATGGAGCCACATCGTCGGACAAATGCAGTTTGATCTGTTCCATGTATATACTGTGGATGAACACAGTATCCGCCTGCTAAAATATATCCACCTTTTTGAGGACTCCAATAATTATCAACGCCATCCAATCTGCTGTGAAGTCTTCCCACGACTTCCCAAAAAAGAACTTCTGATTCTGGCAGCAATTTTCCATGATATCGGGAAAGGCAGAGGTGGGGACCATTCTGAGATCGGTGCAGTTGAAGCCTATGATTTCTGTATTGAACATGGTTTATCAAAACCAGAAGCCAGATTAGTCTCCTGGCTGGTAAAAAACCACCTGTTAATGTCTGTGACAGCTCAAAGGCGGGATATTTATGATCCTGATGTCATTATTGAGTTTGCCAAAACAGTCCGCGAAGAAGAATACCTTGAATACCTTGTCTGCCTGACAGTTGCAGATATCTGTGCAACAAATCCGGAACTATGGAACAGCTGGAAAAGGACACTGCTGGCAGAACTGTTCTACTCAACACAACGGGCATTAAGACGGGGACTGGAAAACCCGGTCGATGTAAGAGACCGTATTCGCCATAACCAGCAATTGGCATCCGCTTTGTTGAGAAAGGAAGGCTTTGTCGCACGGCAAATTGATAACTTATGGCAGCGCTTTAAAGCCGACTATTTTTTACGGCATAGCCATAAACAAATTGCCTGGCACAGTGCTTCAATACTCAATCATCAGTCACCGGATGAAACACTCGTACTTGTCAGCGAACAATCGACAAGAGGCGGTACTGAAATATTTGTTTATACCCGGGATCAACATGCTTTGTTTGCTGCAATTGTTGCAGAACTCGATCGCAGAGGATTAACCGTCCATGACGCACAAATCATGGCCAGCAGAGATGGTTTTGTTCTGGATACGTTTATCGTTCTTGATCAAAATGGTCAATCCGTCGATCCGGAACGACACAGCACAATTATTAAAAATCTTCAGTCTGCAATAGCACTTGAAACTCCGGCTCTGGACAAAACCCGCCGGACACCAGGGAACTTAAAGCACTTCACGGTAAAAACTCAAATTGATTTCTTGCCAACCAAAAGCAAGAAAAAGACTTTGCTGGAATTTGTCGCTCTGGATACACCCGGGCTGCTGGCGAATGTTGGAGCGACATTTGCTGAACTGGGACTGGATATTCATGGTGCCAAAATTACAACAATAGGTGAAAGAGCTGAAGACTTATTCATTATTACCGGGAAAGAGCATGGGAAATTAACGCAAGAGGAAGAACAACAAGTGAAAGATGCACTAATTAAGAGCGTGAAAACACTGCTTCCCAGCTAAAAAAACAGATGAATAGCGATCCAGACCACATCTTAAATGAAAGTAAAAAATAGGGACTACCTCATTGTCAGATAGATTGATAAAGTGGTGGACAGTTTATGCACAGCGAAAGAGGTAGCCAGCCTATGTATCCCCACCTGAAAAGTTTAGGTATTCATGAACCAGAGGAAATTGAGCGCTATACAATCCGGCAGGAAGCCTTAAAAGATGTACTGAAAATATACTTTCACAAACAAAAAGGCGAGTTTTTCGCTAAAAGCGTGAAATATAAATACCCAAGGCAGATCAAAAATGTACTGGTAGACAGTGGAAGCCACCAATATAAAGAGGTGACTGAAATTAACCGAAACTTAATGCTGACCTTAGATGAATTAAACCAGATTACAGGCCCGGACAGAACTCAGGATATTGATCTGAAAGAAAAAATCCTGACAGATTTACATCATCTGGAAAAAGTCGTTGCAAGTAAAATTGCAGAAATCGAAGCCGATCTTCAAAAGCTGAAATAGTCGCTTGTCTCCGTGACAGGCAGGACACCCGTTTTCCTGCCTGTTACCTGAAATTTATCCGCCGGCCACTGTGCCATCTATACTCAGAAAGCCTGAAGATACACAGGTACATAGCCGTGTATTGATGATTATCTGCTTGACTTATATACAAGCACTCTTATAATCGCGCCCCCGCCAGGTTTCAACTTGTGTGGCATAACTTTACGACATCGTTTCTGACTGAAATCAACAATGCATCATATGATGTATCGAATGGCCAGCATGGCGACGATTTCCATCACATCACCCACCAACTTCACTTCAAAGGAGTCAATTCTATGGCTATTGGTTTCGACTTTGGCACCTCTAACTGTTCCGTTGCCCACATCATTGACAAGCAGGTTCATGCCATTCCTTTAGCTCAGGATGAACTTTACATCCCATCGACAATGTGTGCTCCCAGCCGGGAATATATCTCTGAATATATTTATCGTTGCTTAAATATATCGCCTTCGGATACAGCCGGAGAAAATTTATTGCGGCGAGCGATCAATATAAATCAGCAGGATGGACTGGAAGTACATTCGGATGAAGTCTTTTTCGGTCAGGAGGCTCTGGATCTGTATTTAGATGATCCAAGACATGTCTATTATGTCAAGTCTCCTAAATCATTTCTGGGAATTATTGGACTGAAAGATACACAGCTGGCTTTTTTTGAAGATTTAGTTTGTGCCATGATGACAAACATAAAGCAGAAAGCTGAAGCAAAGCTGGCGGCAGAAATCACAGAAACCGTGATTGGCAGGCCAGTGAATTTCCATGGCAGAAAAGGGGATGAATCAAATCGCCAGGCACTAAGTATATTGAACAAAGCCGCATCACGCGCAGGCTTCAAACATGTTGAGTTTCAGTTTGAACCAGTGGCGGCCGGTCTGGATTATGAAGCGACGCTCAATACTGACAAGAATGTGTTAATTGTTGATATCGGCGGAGGAACAACAGACTGCTCAATGATTCAGATGGGACCCCGCTGGCACGGCAAATTTGAGCGTAATGAAACACTTCTGGGCCATACCGGTCGCAGAACAGGCGGTAATGATCTGGACATTTTTATCACTTTCAGAAAATTCATGCCGGAATTCGGTTTTGGATCACAGCAACTTTCAGGCTTACCGGTTCCTATACCGCAATTCTGGAACTGTATTGCTATCAATGATGTAGAAGCTCAGCGGAAGTTTTATACCGTGGAAAACCTTCGGCAAATCAAACAACTCTGGAAAAATTCCGGGCATCCGGAAAAATTGAACCGTCTCATTCATGTCCATCAGGATACTTTGGGACACAGCCTTGTCAGGGAAGCAGAAAAAGCCAAAATAGCACTTGCGGGACAAGAGAGCCATTCAGCTATGCTGACGATTGGTAAAGAAAATCTGATGATTCCACTGACTCCGGAAGCAATTACCACAGCCATCGAAGAGCCAGTGAATAAAATAAAACGGCTGATAGAAGAAGTATTGGTACAGAGCGCGATCAAACCGGACGTAATTTATATCACCGGAGGCTCAGCCAGATCTCCAATCCTCCGTGAAGCAATCAAAAGTGTATTACCCAATACTGAAATTGTCAGTGGCAACTACTTTGGTTCAGTGACTGCAGGATTAGCCCGCTGGGCTGACTTATGCTTCCGGTGATAAAAGATAAACACACTCCAGAAAACAAGAACAAATCAGACATAAAAAAGCATGAGCAGGAATAAAGAAATTCCTGCCATGATGCCCGCTACGATATCATCCAGCATGATACCCAAACCACCTTTGACATGCTGGTCCAGCCAGCCAATCGGCCATGGTTTCACCATATCAAAAAATCTAAACAGCACAAAACCAGCCAGTATCCAGTGCCAGTCACCTATATTTTGTCCTGAATACTGAACAACCGACATTGTAATCCAGAACCCAACAAACTCATCCCACACAATGGCACCGTGATCATGAACTCCCATATCATCTGCGGTCTTTTGACAAATCAGCCACCCCGCGAACGACGAACAAATAATCACCGCTATATATAAGCCCAACGATAAATGACTGAACGCCAGATAAAAGGGAATCGAGGCAAGTGTTCCCATTGTTCCGGGTATCACCGGAGACAAACCACTCCCAAAACCAGTTGCCAGCAAATGCCAGGGATTTTTCAACCGGATACAAGCTATAGGATTACTCATTCATTCACCTTAAAATGATCATAACCACTTAATGTCCAGGGCAAAGGTTGCCCCTGATCATGCAGCACAATTTGGTTTGCTGAATTTACCTGTCCAATACAGGTAAATTGTGTATGAGTCTGCCTGGATATTCCGTCAAGGAGATATGTCTTTTCCTGTGGCACAGTAAAGCAAAGCTCATATTCTTCACCACTGGTCAGTGCATACTGACGGGCCAGCGTTAAATCATCATTCAAATACTGTAATAGCACTTCAGATACCGGAAGCTGACTGACATCAATGCTGACACCAACACCGGAAGCTTTTGCAATATGCCGTATATCAGAAACTAAGCCATCTGAAATATCGATTGCTGATGAAGCGATACCTAATAATGCCTGACCGGCAAGCACTCTGGGTGCAGATAAATAATGCCGTTCTTCCAGAATTTCATGATCTGGCCCGGCGTCAGAACGGTCAGAAAGTATCAATTCAAGGCCTGCTTTACTGTCCCCTAAACAACCGGTGACATACACCCAGTCCCCTACAGCTGCCCCAGTCCGGAGCAAGACGTTATCTTCCGGTACAAAACCATGCACAGTCAGAGAAATACTGAGAGGCCCTTTCGTTGTATCACCGCCAATCAGCTGAATATCATATTCGTCGGCCAGACGAAAGAAAGCATCACAAAATGACTGGAGCCACGGCTCATGAACTTCAGGTAAAGTGAGTGCCAGTGAGCACCAGGCCGGTGTTCCCCCCATGGCAGCTAAATCACTGAGATTAGATGCCAGCGCTTTGTGTGCGATCCAGGCAGGATTTGCACCAGCGACAAAATGAGTCCCTTCCACCAGTGTATCGGTGCTGATCACCAGTCTGACACCTTTCGGGGATTTCACAATGGCACAGTCATCACCCAGCGCCAGATGAACATCATTTCTGTTCATCTGGCGCTGATAAAAATACTTCCGGATTAAATCAAATTCACCACGCATACAAAATTCCGGCTAAATTTTATGTCTGATCCAATGATAAAAAAGGTCAGCATATGCTGACCTCTGATACTTTTTCAATACAGCACTTTCGGAAGTGCCTGTACGTCATAAGTTACTTTTTACGAACATGTGGTGCAGCTTTATCAAGCACCCCATTGATAAACTTATGGCTGTCTTCAGCTGCAAAACGCTTCGCCAGCTCAATCGCTTCATTGATGACCACTTTATAAGGCACATCTTCACGACGAGTCATTTCGTACATTGATAAACGCAGCAAAGCTAACTCCATCATGTCCAGATCCTGCATAGGACGGGAAACATAAGGACGAAGTTTGGAGTCCAGCTCCATATTGTGATTGACAACGCCGACTAACAGATCTCTGAAATAATCAACATCTGTTTCGGGAGATTGAAGTGACGGCTCTGATGAACGGTGTTCTTCATCATCATATTTATCACCAGCAAGAAACTGGGATTCAATCGTCGCGACATTCTCTTTAGTCACTTGCCATGAATAGATAGCTTGCAATGCAAACTGACGTGCATTACGTCGTGCGGCTGGTTTCACTCGGGCCCCCATTAAGAATCAATAGCAGAAAGAACATTAATCATTTCAAGCGCACTTAATGCAGCCTCTGCACCTTTATTACCAGCCTTGGTTCCTGCGCGTTCAATAGCCTGATCAATGGTATCAACGGTTAACACACCGAAAGCCACCGGAAGACTATATTCCAGCGATACCTGAGCCAGACCTTTATTACACTCGTTACAAACATAGTCAAAGTGAGGTGTTCCACCACGAATCACAGTACCGAGAGAAACTATTGCGTCAAATTTTCCCGTTTTTGCGACACGCTGAGCAACCAGAGGTAACTCGACAGCCCCCGGACACCGTACAACTGTGATATTGTCATCGGCAACCTGTCCATGACGTTTCAGCGTATCAATTGCCCCAGAAAGCAAACTTTCATTAATAAAGCTATTAAAACGTGAAATGACTATTGCTATCTTAGCATCAGGTGCAGGGAAGCCTCCCTCGATCATTTTCATCAACTTTCCTTCAACTCTGTCCACCAGTGAGAATCGACGGATTCTAGCACAATTTTGTGAGCAATATCTAATAGTATTTCCCGTTAACCGACCCTGTTAACGGGTAGACTTACTGCGACATAACTACTCACAGATATACTCAGTCACATTCAGCCCAAAGCCGCCTAAAGCGTGATATTTTTTGCTGGCAGAGGAGAGCAATCTCATATCATGCACCCCAAGGTCAGCTAAAATCTGCGAACCGACACCGACTCGTCTTGATGTGCCCTGCTTTTTAGCCATGGACGGTGCTTCACCCTTATCCTGTAATTCGTACATTTTGACACGGTGCATAATTAAATCGGATGATTCTTCATTGCCCAGTAACACCAGAATGCCGCCTTCCTGAGCAATCCTTTCCATCGCAGCCTCAACACTCCAGCTTCGGTCCGCATTCCGGTCACTGCAAAGCACATCCGTAAAAGTATCAATCAAGTGCACCCGGACCAGAGGAACTTGTTGTGAATCGCTTTCTTTAATCAGTGCATAGTGAATCTGGTTATCAATCACATCCCGGTAAGTCACCAGTTCAAACTCACCATAACGGGTCGGCAACTGACAACGGGCGACACGTTCAATGGTTGTTTCCGTATTATTACGGTATTCAATTAAAGCAGCGATCGTGCCCAGTTTGATACCGTGTTTGTCGGAAAATTCCTCTAAATCAGCACGCCTTGCCATCGTTCCGTCTTCATTCAATACTTCGACAATCACTGATGCCGGCTCCATTCCGGCTAATCTGGCCAAATCACACCCGGCTTCAGTATGACCAGCACGGGTTAACACACCGCCATCCTGAGCTGTCAGAGGAAAAATATGACCGGGTTGTACCAAATCAGAAGCCTTCGCGTCTTTAGCGACAGCAGCAAGAACGGTTCTCGCACGATCTGCGGCAGAAATCCCTGTCGTTACCCCTTCAGCAGCCTCAATTGAAACAGTAAAATTAGTGGAAAACTGAGCACTATTGTCCTGAACCATAGGTGGCAACCCTAATCGCTCACAACGATTTCTGGTCAGCGTCAGACAAATCAGGCCCCGGCCATGAGTCGCCATAAAATTAATGACTTCTGGTGTGACATGCTCAGCAGCAATAATCAGATCACCTTCATTCTCCCGGTCTTCATCATCCATCAGAATGACCATTTTACCCTGACGGATATCATCAATAATTTCCTGGGGACTGCTAATTGTCATCGTTATTATCCTTAGTCGTTCGGGTTAGCACTCAGCATAACCATGATGGTTACGCAAAACCATTTTGTTGTAAAAATTCTAAAGTAACAGAAGATGCAGGCGTATTACCGTCTTTTTCCGATACATCACTTTTTGATTCAATCAATCGCTCTAAATATCTCGCCATAATATCAACTTCCAGATTAACGACTCTGCCGGGCATAAAAGACTGAATCGTTGTTTCTGAAGAAGTATGAGGAATAATTGTCAACCTGAATGCATCTTTCCTGACGGCATTGACCGTCAGGCTAATCCCGTCAACAGTTACCGAACCTTTTTCAGCGATATATCTTGCAATCTCAGCAGGCATTTTAATCCAGAACTCGATGGCTCTGCCGGACTGAGTACGCTCAATGACTTCGCCAACACCATCAACATGACCGGAAACGATATGACCGCCGAACCGGGTTGTCGGCAACATGGCTTTTTCTAAATTCACCAAATCCCCGGCCTGAGCTCGGGCAAACGCTGATTTATTTAATGTCTCCAGTGATAAATCAGCCTGGTAACTATGCTCTGTTTTGTGGATAACAGTCAGGCAAACACCATTGGTTGCTATACTGTCTCCAAGCTGAACATCAAACATATCCAGTGAACCAGCACCGACGTCAATCCGGATATCTTCACCTTTCGGGATAATCGCCCGGATAGTTCCAACCGCTTCTATGATACCTGTAAACATAAACTAACCTTTATACTCGGGAACTGCTGTAATGCGGATATCAGGACCAACAGAAGATACATCTTTTATATCGAATTTCGGTACATCTTCCATTCGTTCAAGCCCCAAAGAACCAAATAACCCATGACCATCACTGCCCATAATTTTAGGTGCAATATATAGAATCAGCTCATCCACCAGACGGGATTTCAGGAGGGAACCCGCAAGTGAAGCTCCGGCTTCAACCCAAACATGGTTCACTTGATACCGCTCAGCAAGCTCTTTCATCGTTTGTGTTAAATCCAGTCCGCCATGATCAGACAACAACACATTCACATCTGAGTCTTTCAACCCAACGGTCAGTACCTGTCCTCCGGTACGATACAAATTCAAACCAGCATGTAAGCGATGATGCTGGTCAAGGATCACCCGAAGTGGTTGCCTGACTGATTCGGCAGGATAACTAACTGATTCAGGTAATTCCCGGGCCCGAACGGTTAAGGATGCATTATCAGTGATCACTGTCTGACTGGTAGATAATATCGCCCCGGCCATCGCCCGGTAGCGCTGAACATCACTTCTGGCCTGTGGTGAAGTAATCCACTGGCTCTGACCGTTCGAAAGCGCGGTTTGCCCATCAAGGCTGGCTGCCATTTTTAACTGAACCCATGGCAACCCGGTGGTCATCTTTTTTATAAATGCCGGATTTAATAAAGCAGCTTCCTGCGCCAGAAGGCCACTGTGTATCTCAATACCGGCCTCCCGAATCATCCGGATCCCACGTCCGGCAACTTCGGGATTCGGATCCTGCATCGCACAAATCACTTTTTTTACACCAGACTGAATTAAACCAGCCGCACAAGGCGGTGTCCGGCCATAATGAGAACAAGGCTCGAGTGTGACATAAGCAGTTGCGTTTCTGGCTTGGTCACCAGCCATCCGGAGTGCATTGACTTCCGCATGCGCATCTCCCGCGCGGAGGTGAAAGCCTTCACCAACAATCTGTCCGTCCCGAACAATCACACATCCGACATTTGGATTTGGTGCGGTGGTATAAATCCCTTTTTTGGCCAACGCAATTGCTCTCGTCATCATCAGATAATCGAACTGCGTAAAAAGCGACATTCATCTATTCCTTAATCTTCAAGCCTGGCAATTTCTTCACCAAATTCCCGAATATCTTCAAAGCTTCTGTAGACAGAAGCAAAACGAATATAGGCAACTTTATCAAGTTCCTTCAGTTGTTCCATCACAAGATTACCAACCAAATCACTGGGAACTTCTCTTTCACCTGTCGCCCTGAGCTGAGACTTAATTGTACTGATCGACAAATCAATTGAATCAGCACTTACCGGACGCTTCTCAAGTGCTTTCAACATCCCTTTGACCATTTTCTGCTCATCAAAAGGTTCCCGGTTTCCATTTGATTTAATCACCCGGGGCATCACCAGCTCTGCGGTTTCGAATGTTGTAAAGCGCTCATGGCAGGCAAGACACTCTCTTCTCCTGCGAACCTGATGACCATCGGAAACCAACCGGGAATCAATGACTTTGGTTTCATTTTCAGAACAAAATGGACAATGCATGCCACCTCCGTTTCACTGACATTAAATATCAAAAATTAACCTGAATACAGTTAACCTGAATACAGAGTTCACCGGAACAATCACCTTAGTGGTATGTTCCGGAAAATTTAGCTACGACTCAGGTAATCAGCCCGGCCCACCCATTTATAACTGGTTAATGCGTCCAGCCCCATCGGACCACGCGCATGTAGTTTCTGAGTTGAAACCGCCACTTCGGCTCCGAGACCAAACTGAGCCCCATCGGTAAAACGGGTTGATGCATTCACATAAACCGCAGCTGAATCCACAGAATTCACGAAAAGCTCCGCATGACTCAATGTATTTGTCAAAATAGCATCTGAGTGGCTGGCGTTGTGAACCCGCATGTGCAAAATGGCGTCTTCAACATCCTTAACAACTTTGACACCTAAAGTATATGACAGCCATTCGGTATCAAAATCACCTGCTTCAGCATTTCTGAACTTAGCTGCGCACGAAAGCCATTGATGGGTATTTTCCGCCCCGACAAATGTCACTTTGTCCGACATTCTTGTAACCAGAGCCGGTATAAATTTGTCGGCTATTGATTCATGCACTAAAAGCGTATCCAGAGCATTACAGGCTGATGGGCGTTGCAGTTTTGCATTCTCAATAATATCCAGTGAATCATTCACGGCTGCGGAATCATCCACAAAAATATGACTGATTCCAAATCCACCGATAATAACCGGAATCGTACTGTTCTCGCGACACATCTGATGGAGTCCGGCTCCGCCACGCGGAATAATCATATCAACATATTGATCAAGTTTGAGCAACTCACTGACCAGTTGACGATCAGGCTTCTCAATATATTGAACAGAGGCGGCAGGAAAATCAGCTTTGGCTAAAGCCGTCTGAATGACTTTGACCAGCGCCATATTGGAATAAAAAGTTTCTTTACCACCGCGAAGAATAGATGCATTACCAGTTTTCAGACAAAGAGAAGCAATATCAATTGTCACATTAGGACGTGCTTCATAAATCACACCAACAACACCTAACGGCACCGCACGTTTGGATAAAGCCATCCCGTTTGGTAAGACCCGCCCGTCAAACTCACAACCCACAGGATCATTTAATCCAATCACATTGCGTACATCTCCGGCAATTCCTGCAAGGCGCTCCGGGTTCAGTAACAGCCGGTCAAGCAATGCTTCGCTCATCCCGGCTTGACGCCCCAACTCAATATCTTTGCTATTTGCAGCTAAAATCGCATCAGAGTGAACTTCTAACTCAGAAGCGATTAGTTCCAGCGCCCGGTTTTTTTGTGTCGTTGTCGCTGTAGATAAATGATAAGCGGCTTCTTTAGCAGCCTTCCCCATTTGTATTAAATCCACGATACACTTCCCTTTTATTCCTGAATCACTACCATATCATCACGATGAATGACTTCGGAGCCATAATCATGACCAAGAATATCATTTATATCTTTACTGTGCTTACCCCGAATTTGTTCAAGGTCATAACTTGAATAAGCAGAGATACCACGGGCAATTGTTTTCCCGTGAGCATCAGAAATCCGGGCAACATCCCCCCGGGCAAATACGCCATTGACTTTTATAATCCCTTTGGCGAGCAAGCTGCTTCCTTTACTCAGAACCGCTTCAACAGCACCGTCATCGATCACGATATCTCCTGAAGCAATTGGACCGGCCAGAATCCAGCGTTTACGGTTTTCTAATGCTTCTTCCAGCGGCAGGAAACGGGTTCCCTGAGGCTTATCAGTCAAGGAGTCAGAAATAACATTTGGCGCTCTGCCGGCCGCAATAATCACTTCAATTCCGGCTCTGCGGGCAATATCAGCAGCCTGAAGCTTTGTTGCCATGCCACCAGTCCCGAGTGTCGTTCCGCTGTCACCAGCAATTTTGCGCAAAGTATCATCTATTTTCTTCACTTCACGGATTAATTCAGCGTTTGGATCTTTTCTGGGATCGGCAGTAAACAAACCTTTTTGATCGGTCAAAAGCAATAATTTATCTGCACTACACAAAATCCCGACCAAAGCAGACAGATTGTCATTATCTCCTACTTTAATTTCAGCAGTTGCAATCGCATCGTTTTCATTCACAACTGGAATAATATCATTATTAATTAATGCATTAACTGTATCTCTGGCATTAAGAAAGCGCTCCCGATCATCCAAATCAGCCCGGGTTAAAAGGATCTGACCTATTTTAATTCCGTAAATATCAAATAAAGATTCCCAGGTTTGTATCAAATGACTTTGTCCAACGGCTGCAAGCAACTGTTTACTGGCAATTGTATTAATGAGTGCGGGATAATTCAGATGTTCACGACCAGCTGCAATAGCTCCGGATGAAACGATGACAACAGAATGACCTTGCTTTTTCAGCGCTGCACATTGTCGGACAAGTTCAACCATATGAGCCCGGTCAAGGGCAAGTGTTCCCCCTGTCAATACACTGGTACCAAGCTTGATAATGACAGTTTGTGACTGAGACGATTGCTCACATTGATCTAAAGACATTGTTATTCAATTCTAAGGGAAATCAGAATACACGTTTTAACAATCAAAAGAGGAATTAACAAGCGAAAAAGGTGCCGGATGGCACCTTTTCTATAAGAAAAGACAACCTTTTACTTTGTTTCAACCAGAGGCTCAACAATTTTTACATCACAACTAAATTTATCACGAAGCATTTTGACTAATTTTTCATGGAAGACCTCTCTGGTTCTGATCACTTCTTCCATAACGACCTCCTCTGGTGTTTCATCCACCCATTTACCTTCCAAATCGAAACGACCGGTCGCATAACTTGCTTCAAACAAATTATTGTCAAATTTCAACGCCATCCACCATCCCCAAAACTCCCTTTGCTCAGGTGATTGCTTATCATCAATACATACAGCTAAACAGTCGAAAAGATAAACACCGTCATTATATTTTTCTTCTCTCAGATAAGGCCCTAATGATTTAAATGCGATATTCAACCGATGATGAGTAGGTTCCTTCACTAACTGTGACATATGGACTCTCCCTATATACTTACAGAACGTTGAATACATGCCAAAAGCATGTATTCAACGAGTTACATGCTTTGTAACGAAAACAAAAGCAATTGTCACTTAATTAGTTTATTTTCCAACCAGTTTATCGCTAAACCGAGGGCTTGCTCATATCCTGAAAGTAATGTTCTGGATTTTATTTCTTTTGCTCTTCCATTCGCACTGAACATCGCAACAAGTTGATTGTCTGAATATGGAGAAACCACATCGCCTTCAAGCCCCAAAGCAAGAATAGGTGTTGATGTCTTACGCCCTCCAAGAAATCCCTGTGTTTTTAAGGACCACGCTTTCAATTGCTTTGACAGACTATCAATATCAACCACGTCTTTTCCCAGACGGGAAGCAAGAACATCCAGGTACATTTTAGGCATTTTCATTAATTGTTCAGGGGAGGACAATATATCGTGAATTGGTGCGCCTAAAGTAACACAAGCTCTGACCTTTGCCGGTTCTATAAACGATAGCCGGGTCATCGCATTGCCACCAAAACGAAAGCCGACCAGCCCGACACGGTGGTGATCCACCCAAGGTAATCCAGACAGCTGATTCAAAACAGCCTGATGTAGTACAGAGGTATCTTCTGTTAACTGCCAGCCGGAATTATACCCAATTGACGGCATATCAATCGTCAACATCGCGATATCAAGTTCAGCCAGATAATCCCTGAAAAGACGCCACATATCAGTCTGCAAACTGTCAAGACCCGCACTGACAATCACAACAGGATGAGGTTTTTCAGTATTCGATAAGTGCAAATGTCCGATGATTTTTTTATTTTTGTATGGAAATTCAAGCTGTTTCACAATGTAAGATGAAAGCTCTGCGGCTTCAGTATAAGCGGAACTGGCTAACGCTTGTGCCTGAATCGCCAGATTATCATTCTTTAGATGAGGATAACCCGCAATGCTGTAACACAAAGAAGCAGAAAAAAGCTTTTCTGCTGCAGCATTTCCTTCCAACTCAGATGACTCCTGATGATAACGCATACCAAGGCGGTTCCACTCATAAGCCCAGTTTCCTCCCCGGTAGCCCATCACAGTATCCAGCCAGCTATCAACTGTTCTTGTATGACCGGAAGAAGCGATTCGGGCCAGCACTTCCTCCTGATCAACAGGATTGAGTCCCTCCCATGCCCAAAGCATTCTCCTGAGCGTACGGTACCAGGCACCGTCGTTTGAGATCTTAGCATCAATATAAGGTTGACTACTTGGCATATAGCGGGTCAGCGCTGATGTTTCTTTTGCGGGTTTATGGTTAGAGAAGAGTTTTTCAGATAGATTCTTGCTTCTGTTTTTCAGCATTTTTCAAACCTTAGAAGAATAGCGGGACACCATAACATTGAAACGATGACTGATGGGTCATCTGAAGTTTTACTTACAATATAAACCGT
This sequence comes from Vibrio aerogenes, assembly GCF_024346755.1. Classification (NCBI taxonomy): domain Bacteria; kingdom Pseudomonadati; phylum Pseudomonadota; class Gammaproteobacteria; order Vibrionales; family Vibrionaceae; genus Vibrio; species Vibrio aerogenes. Next base: position 3,206,939 of record NZ_AP024861.1, read on the forward strand.
ATCAGTTATCCCCGAAAACCAATGATACTCAAACCACCTGACGATACTGGTTTAAGTATAGTCTTAAACTACATTATCTCAGGATACATTGCTTCTTATCAAATGAAGTAAAAACGCGGCGAAATTCCCGAAAAAATGCCACACAGAACGGATTAAGCAAACAAGAATGGATTTGACAGGCTCAGAAGAAAACGGTTCAGAGAGAAAAAAGGCCCTGGGGAAGGGCCATTTTCTTATTTCAGTTTGCGATTCACAGGTTCGACGAAATGAATCGCTGTGTCCCATGGTTGTTCAATCCATGTATCCTGTGGAATATCAACCACGTAGTCATCTACCAACTCTTTACCAGCGGGTTTTGCACAGACAGTGATCAATTTTGCTTTGGGATACATTTCACGGATTTTGCGTGCAGTATCACCACTATCCACCAGATCATCGACAATCAGGAACCCTTCACCATCATGTTCCGGAGCTTTTAAGACGCTCATATCACGCTGATGATCATGGTCATAACTTGAGATACAAATTGTATCAACGTACCGAATACCTAATTCACGGGCAAGAATCGCAACAGGTACCAAACCACCCCGACTCACACCAATCAAGCCTTTCCATTGCTCCGCAGGCATTTGTCTTTCAGCAAGTTCTCGACAATACATCTGCATATTATCCCAAGTAATCAGAAACTTTTTACTCATACATCCGTCCAGTTGTTTCTTCTGCTCTTTACGCAACTATATATTTTACAGCAAAAATGACAGCCATCACCCATACACTTGATGTGACAGTTGACACTCTGCCACTAAACAGCTTAATCACTGCATAAGAAATAAAGCCCATCGAGATACCCTCAGCAATTGAAGATGTCAGAGGCATCATCAAACAAGTGATAACAACAGGAGCAGCTTCAGTCAGGTCATGCCAGTCAATATGAACCAATCCAGACAACATCAGGATCGATACATACAATAACGCACCCGCTGTTGCATAGGCAGGAATCATTCCCGCAAGTGGCGCAAAAAACAGAGCCAGTAAAAAAAGTACACCGACAACAACAGCAGTCAAACCAGTTCTTCCGCCAGCAGCGACGCCAGATGCACTTTCTATGTAAGAAGTCGTATTTGATGTACCAAGAACTGCACCGACAGCAGTCGCCGATGAATCAGCCAACAACGCACGGTTCAGCCGTGGAATCTTTCCATCTTTGCCAATAAGATCGGCTTTTTGCGCCACACCAACCAGCGTTCCGGCTGTATCAAATAAATCGACAAATAAAAATGCAAACACAACTGAAACCATACCAATATCAGTCAGTGCTGAAAAATCCAGTTGCATAAATGTTGGCGCGATGCTCGGTGGCAATGAGACAAGCTGGCCAGCCCACTTCACATTACCCAAAACAAGGCCCAGCGCACTAATTGCCAGAATAGATATCATGACAGCACCAGTGACATTACGGTATACCAGTGCAATCGTCAGGAAGAAGCCAAGCGCGCCTAAAACACAGGGAAGAGAAGTAATCGCACCAAGCGAAACAAGCGTTGCCGGATTATCGACAATAATGCCCGCATTTTTCAGCGCAATAAATGCCAGAAAAAGCCCGATTCCCGCTGATATTCCGGTTCTCAAAGACATCGGAATTGAGTTAATAATCCACTCACGAATTTTAAACAGGCTCAATAAGATAAACAACAGACCTGAAACGAAAACAGCAGCTAAAGCAACCTGCCATGAATACCCCATACCCAACACAACCGTGTAAGTAAAGAAGGCATTCAATCCCATTCCGGGAGCAAGCGCAATTGGGTAATTAGCAACAAAGCCCATGATAAAACATCCGACAGCTGCAGCAAGGCAGGTGGCCACAAATACAGCACCCCGATCCATACCGGTATCAGCAAGAATCGCCGGATTTACAAAAATAATATAAGCCATTGTTAAAAAGGTAGTAACACCCGCAATGACCTCTGTGCGCATGTCAGTGCCATGCTCACTAAGTTTAAAGAGTTTTTCTAACATACTCAGATCCCTGTATGTAAAGTTCAAGTAAACGGTTGCGGCAACGATTGGGGGGCGATTATAGAGATTAACCCCCATAAATTCCAGATGAAATCATTTTGCACTACGCTTTCACTCAATAGATAAACAAGTAATTACCTATAGTTCAGACAGATAAGATTTATACCCAAGTGACCTCAAGATGCATGTTCAGCGAGAGTTGATTGGCTTCTGACCAAGGCACTGATTTGTAAACATAGTCATTCTACGTTGAAAATCAGTAACACAGGGCAGGAGCCAATCAATCTCGCCCTTCGGGAGCGCATAAATAAAAAAACGCCACATCAAATAATGTGGCGATGGATTCGCAGCAGATAAATTTCTGCTCACTATAATAAATTCTTCCAAAAATAGGGGTAAACATAATGTCCGAACTAAAATTTCCATTGAACCTCAGCTGTCAACAGATAACAAACGGCGAACTGAAAACCTCATCCCATCGGTCAAAAATGGCGGGAAAGTTCCTGTGCACCTATCTTTTCAAGGAACAAACAAAACTTTTACAGACGATCACAAATATACCATAAAGAAATTTAATTACAATAAAATACTCACCAGAGGCAATAAACAAGCAAAAAAGTGACAAAAAATAATCATTTGGTAATTTAATTACCAAACAAAAGACTTTATCTCAAACAGACAACGTGCGATATAAATTTAATGCAAGCCTCACCTTCTATCAGAGAACTGAAGGGAGTAATATGCTTCCATTACTCATTCAATGATATGAATACCCCTGCTTTCAGAAGTCAGGGTCTGTTATTTCTTTTTATATTAGAAGGAGCTTTCTGTGTCTGAACCGCAATCTGAAATTAGTCAACTTTCTCCCCGGAGCGTCTGGCATTTCTTTGACAAAATCTGTTCCATTCCACATCCATCTCATCACGAAGAAGCGCTTGCGGCATATATTGTTGACTGGGCTCAGTCCGCTAACCTCAATGTGCGCAGAGATCCAACAGGAAATATCTTCATTCGTAAACCTGCGACAGCAGGTATGGAAAACCGTAAAGGTGTCATTCTTCAGGCTCATATCGATATGGTGCCACAAAAAAATGAAGAGACGTCCCATGATTTCACCAAAGATCCGATTCAGCCCTATATTGATGGAGAATGGGTCAAAGCCCGTGGTACAACCCTTGGTGCGGACAACGGGATCGGTATGGCGAGCTGCCTGGCAGTTCTGGCGTCTTCTGATATCAGCCATGGACCACTTGAAGTGCTGTTAACTATCAATGAAGAAGCGGGTATGGAAGGCGCGTTCGGACTTGAGCCTGGTTATCTGGCCGGAGAGATATTACTGAATACAGATTCAGAACAGGAAGGAGAAGTCTATGTTGGTTGCGCCGGCGGCATTGATAGTAAAATATCATTCGAAATTCACCGTCAGGCTATCCCTGACAGTTTTGTCACCCGTAAATTATCGCTGAAAGGCCTGAAAGGCGGCCATTCCGGTTGTGATATTCACTTGGGCCGGGGAAATGCCAATAAGATAATGGGCCGCTTTTTAGCCAACCATGCGGAGTCATTACAATTACGTTTGGTGGATTTTACCGGCGGAAGTCTGCGAAATGCAATACCAAGGGAAGCAACGATTACCGTCAGTTTACCTGAATCCCTTGCCAGCGAACTCACCACTGCATTTGATGAATTTACATCGCTGATAAGACAAGAATTATCAAAAACTGAAGAAAACATTTCATCTGAAATCAAGCATATTGAACCAAGTGAAATCAATCGCCAGGCTTTTGATACACATACCCAACAACGTTTTATTGCAACGCTGAATGCCTGCCCGAATGGTGTGGTACGTATGAGTGATGATATCGATGGCGTAGTAGAAACATCACTCAACATCGGCGTCATCCAGACAGAGGAATCAACCGTTTCTATTATGGGACTGATTCGCTCCTTAATCGATTCCGGTCGACAGCAGGTTGAAAGTACACTGACATCCCTTGCAAATCTGGCAGCCGCTAATATTGAACTGAGCGGCGCTTATCCGGGATGGAAGCCTGATACGGATTCAGAAATTGTCGCTATCTTCAGGGATAAGTACAACGCAATGTATGGTCATAAACCAAACATTATGGTCATTCATGCCGGATTAGAATGCGGTCTGTTCAAGAAACCGTATCCGGATGTCGATATGCTGTCCTTTGGGCCAACCATCAAAAACCCTCATTCACCTGATGAGCAGGTAAAAACCGAGACCGTAAAACAGTTTTGGGACCAAATGGTCAATATTCTGGCATGCATTCCGGAGAAAACTGCTGCAACCACAGCTTAATAAGCCAATGATTGAATGCCTGTATCCAGGCATTCAATTCCAGCCATGATTTGACTGAACGTCAGGACGATAAAGCGCCCCACAGTACTGTAATCACCAACAACGGACAAACAAATTTGACATATACTGGCCATAGTTTCCCGAACCAGTGTTGAGCGTATTCAGGAAATCCCTGCTCCAGCTCTTCAATTTTTGACCTTCGGCTCCAGACCCATCCACCAAACAGACAAAACATTAATGCAGCCAGAGGCTGAAGGTATTGTGTCGCCACTTTCACAACCAAACCAAATAACGCAGAGAAATTTAACAAAATCACAATACTGCCAACCGCGATAAACCCACCAAGAATCCAGGTGGTCAGACTTCTGCCAACCTGAAGACGTTCACTGACCAGAGAAACCGGACACTCCAGCATAGAAATCGAAGAGGTTAATGCTGCAATTGTCAGCAACAGAAAGAAGACTGCTGAGAATATTTGCCCCCAGATCCCTAAACTGTCAAACATCATTGGCAACACACGGAAAACAAGCGTATCAGCATTGAGTAAATGCCCATCAGATGCGTAGATTTCCACACCATTTTTCATTGCAACAAACATCGCAGGCATAACAACCAAACCAGCAATAAATGCCACACCAGTATCAACCAGTGTCACACTCATCGCCATTTTTGGCAGGTTCTCTTTTTTGCTCAGATATGAACCATAAATGAGCATAGAACAGCCACCGATCGTCAGAGAGAAAAATCCTTGACCCATTGCGGCCAGAATTAAATCTTTATCCCACACTTTTGAAAAATCGGGAATCAGATACTGCTTCAGGCCATCTATTGCTCCATCCTGCATCAGGATATAAATAAATAAAACCGCAAACAGAATAAACAGTGCAGGCATTAAACGGGTGGACCACTTTTCAATCCCCTGCTTCACCCCCCCCTGCACAATCAAAATAGTCAGCACATAAAATATAAGGGTGCCAAGTAAATTCCGGCCAACAGAAAATGTTTCCAGCCATGTGCCATCCCCGAAAAAACCGCCGGCAAGCTTACTCAGTGAAGCAAGAAAGAAACATACAATCCAGCCACCAACAATACTGTAAAATGCCAGGACAACACTTGGTACGCTTAAACCAAGCCATCCAACACCGCTGCCGACTCTTTTAACAAAGGCTGAATCTGAAAGCGCCCGGACACTATCAACCGGATTCGCCTGCCCCTGACGCCCAATAGCCATCTCAACGACTAACATCGGAAAAGCAACAAATACGATCAGCAATAAATAAACCAACAAAAAGGCACCGCCACCGTTGCTGGCAACCTGTGTGGGAAATCCCCAAATATTCCCTAATCCGACAGCTGCACCCGATGCAGACAAAATAAACCCAAGACGTGATGCAAACAGATCACGGGAAGCAGATTGTGACATAGACCTTTACTCACATATCAATAAACTAGTCTGCGAGTACAGTAATACAAAAATGCATCAATCACAATTAATGACAGTTCAAAAAACTACATTTGACATAAAAAACATCATAGCAATCTGTCAATAAATATGAACACATCATAAAAACCTATGAAAAACAAAAAATGAAGTGCATGAGTTTTCTCTGTATAACACATGACTTTCATCGTCTCTCCTGCAGGCAGGTCAGATAGTTAAAAGAAGTTGTCTTGACTCCTCTTCTGGCTTTAACGTCAGATGAAGACCAATCAGCCGAATTTCTCTTCCTTGTTGACGCAACATAATCCGCTGTAAGAGTTGTTCAAAATCTTTCAGACTCAGGTCCTGATGAATGTGTTCAATCGTTGTCTGACGAAAGTCAGCAAATTTAATTTTGATGCCCTGTTTGATAATGTCTCTTTGCCCCTCCAATGCCTGATAACGTTTTTCTAACTCCGGATAAAGCTGATTCGTAATTAAATCCAGACATTCATGATAGGTTTTAATATTGACTGATAAAGTCCTTTCGACCCCAACAGACTTTCTTTCTCTTTCCGGTGTCACTTCTCTTTCATCAATCCCGTGACTTTTTTTCCATAAAGATGCACCTAAACGGCCAAAATTCCGTAAGAGTTGCCGGTAATCGGATGCACGAACATCTGCACAGCAATAGAGACCAGCCTGATTCAACCGTGCAGATGAAACACGGCCGACCCCGGGTATTTTTTCCAGGGGAAGATCATCGATAACCTGTTGCATTCTGTCCGGTGTAATCACATATAAGCCATCAGGTTTGTTCACCTCAGATGCGACTTTCGCAAGAAACTTGACCGGTGCAACACCAGCTGAGGCCGTCAAATGCAATTCACGAAAGATATCGGCTCTGATTGATTCTGCAATCAATGTTGCAGACCCCTGGCATTGCGTTGCAGCAGAAACATCTAAATAGGCTTCATCTAATGACAACGGCTCAATCAGCGTCGTATAACGCTGAAATATGGCATGTATTTGCCGGGATACATCCCTGTAAACCTGCATCCGTCCGGGAACCAGGGTCAGGTTACGACACAGTTTAAAAGCTTGTGCTGTTGGCATCGCGGAACGCACGCCATATCGCCGGGCCTCATAGTTACAGGTACTGATCACCCCCCGCTGTTTCTGGCTTCCTCCCACGGCAAGCGGCACACCTTTGTACTCAGGGAAGTCCCTCATCTCAACCGCCGCAAAAAAACAGTCCATATCGATGTGTATAATTTTCCTGTTCCGCCGGGACGTCATCATATTCACCTCTAAAACAGACAATACTGTTCTCCGGGCTCAGGCGGTACAGAAAACTGACTGACATCTAATGAATGACTTCGCTTCTGGTGTGACAGCCCAGCCTGCTTTATTGCCAGATGAAAACGCTGTCGGATCAAGTCTGCATATACTCCCGTTCCTGTCATTCTTGTCCCAAATTCACTCCGGTACAAACGCCCCTGATGCATGTCACGAATCCGGTTTAAAACCCGATCAGCTCTTTCTGGCAGATAATGTCTCAACCATTCTTCAAATAACGGCGCAACTTCATGCGGAAGACGTAAAGAAATATAGTAAACCGAACAAGCGCCAGCTGAAGCGCAAGCAGAAATAATGCTTTCTAACTCATGGTCATTCACAAATGGAATCACAGGGGCAAAGAGTGCACTCACCGGAATACCATGAGAACTTAAAGATTCAACGATTTTTAAGCGGCTGGTACCAGAAGCGGCACGGGGCTCCAGTTGCCGCTTTAATTGATTATCAAGTGTTGTAATGCTCACAGCAACCTGGACAAGGTTTGCTTCAGCTAAGGGTTGTAACAGATCAATATCACGTAAAATCAGATGACTTTTCGTAATCAAAGAGACTGGTTGCTTGTATTTCAGGGCAATTTTCAGCAGTGATCGGGTAATTTTGAGCTTTTTCTCTGCAGGTTGATAAGCATCCGTATTGATCCCGACAGCAATCGGCTGACAGACATATCGCGGATGTCTGAGTTCCTGTTCAAAAACTTCAGCTGCATTAATTTTGGCAATAATTTTAGTTTCAAAATCCAGTCCGGGAGAGAGTTCAAGATATGCATGTCCGGGGCGGGCAAAACAATAAATACATCCATGCTCACATCCCCGGTAAGGATTTACAGAAAGGTTGAAGGGAACATCAGGAGAATCATTTTTTGAAATAAGTGTCCGGGCCTGTTCAAAACGAATTTCAGTTGATAAAGCTGAATCGACAGGCGCCTCATATGGAACCGACTCAATCAGATAACGTTCGAACCTTCCCGGAATTTGAGAAGATGTTCCACGTCCATGGCGGTTGTTTCTTGATTTTGATTCAGACATAGCAGCAACAAACTGTTTATTTATACAGTATTATAGCTATTCCTCATTCTCCTTCAACATTCTTTATCGCAACTCATACACCACAAAAAATGAGCTGACCGGAAGACCCGGACAGCTCATCCAATGCATCTCAGGGAAACGTCTAAACAATTCTGTCACTTTCCCACTCAGCAAGCTTTTGTGCCCTTGCTGCAGCCTTCGCTTCACGCTTCTTACGGGCATCGCAGGGTTCAGGGCAGTTACACACTTTATCAACCCCGACAGCCCCCAAACCACCACAGCTTCCACTTACCATTTTTCTCTGAAAAATATAGCCCACGGCCATTGCCGCGATAATTAACAGAAACATTCCAAATGTAATCAAGAAAGTACTCATAATCTTTACCTCTTATCAGTGCTTTAAGTAAGGTTTGAAAGCACTGGATGAGACTTCAGTAAACCCATTCTCAGTTTTAACAATTATTAATACCGGAATATCATACCGTTCAGCAATTTTGATGCTTTTCTCATGGCCTAACACCATAAAGCCTGTCGCCAATCCGTCTGCGGTCATCGTTGATTTATCGATCACTGTGACAGAAACAACCTTATTGGTTATCGGCTTCTCCGTCACCGGATCGATGATATGAGAATAACGAATGCCATCTTGCTCAAAATAGTTTCGGTAATCCCCGGAAGTTGCAATCCCCATATTTCCCGGCTCAATGATTTCCTGTACCGAATGCTGATCAACAGCAGGCTTCTCAATCGCAATACGCCATGGATGACCATTCAGCTTTTGACCACGGGTCCGGATTTCCCCGCCAATTTCGACCATAAAATTGTTTACATTCAGGGAAATCAGATAGTCTGAAATGACATCAACGCCCCATCCTTTCGCGATGGAAGACAAATCAACATACAACGCAGGTATATCCTTTTGAATCCCCTGTTCTGTCAGATGCAGGTGGTGAACCCCAACACGTTTGCGCAGTGATGCAAGCTCATTTTCAGAAGGCACAACTTCTGGTCGCCCTTCCGGACCAAATCCCCATAAATTTACCAAAGGACCCACCGTGACATCCAATGCTCCCTGAGTCACCTGATTCAGACGCATTGCCTCTTTCACCACTGTATACAACTGCGGAGAAACCAAAACCGGATCGGTTCCCTGATACTGATTGAAGCGACTTAATTCAGACTTTTTGCGGTAAGTCGACATTTGATCGTTCACCGTTTCAAGCAATCCGTCTATCCCTGATTTTAGTTCTTCGGGAGCCAGTTTTGCCCTGTCATCGGCTAAATACTTAATATTATAGGATGTCCCCATTGTTGAACCATGAATGTGGACCAACTCAGGAGAACGCTCACATCCACTCAGTAAAGCAGATAAGGATAAGATAAGCAGAGTGGTTCTGATCAGCGTTTGTGTTAAAACAAACTGTTTCAGGCATTGCATAGTCAGATGTCCTGATGGTTGATACCTTCCAAACATAACCTTCGCTGTCACTTAAAATAATGGCTGACATCAAGCCAGCCATTATTCAGTGATATCATTAATTAACCACCGAAGTCATCAAGGAGGATATTCTCATCCTCAACACCGAGATCTTTTAGCATACTGATAACAGATGCGTTCATCATCGGTGGACCACACATATAATATTCACAATCTTCCGGCGCTTCATGATCCTTGAGATAATTTTCATAAAGCACATTATGAATAAATCCGGTGTAGCCATCCCAGTTATCTTCCGGCAATGGATCTGACAATGCACAATGCCAGACAAAGTTCTCATTCTCAGCCTGTAACATGTCAAAATCTTCAACATAGAACATTTCACGCTTCGAACGGGCACCATACCAGTAAGAGATTTTTCTTTTCGATTTCAGACGTTTTAGCTGATCGAAAATGTGAGAACGCATTGGCGCCATACCAGCACCACCACCGATAAAGACCATTTCAGTATCAGTATCTTTGGCAAAAAATTCACCAAATGGGCCAGAAATAGTACATTTATCCCCTGGCTTAAGCGACCAGATATAAGAAGACATCTGTCCCGGAGGCGCATCAGGATTATTAGGCGGCGGCGTAGCAATACGCACGTTCAGCATAATAATGCCTTCTTCTTCCGGATAGTTCGCCATTGAGTATGCACGAATGATATCTTCATCGACTTTCGACTCATAACGGAATAAATTAAATTTATCCCAGTCAGGGCGATACTCTTCAGGTACATCATACTCTGAATATTTAACGTGATGCGCAGGTGCCTCTATCTGTATATAACCACCTGCCCGGAACGGTACGGACTCACCATCAGGAATCTGCAGCTTCAGCTCTTTGATGAAAGTCGCCTTGTTATCATTGGAAACAACCGTACATTCCCACTTTTTCACACCAAATATTTCTTCCGGCAGCTCAATATCCATGTCGGTTTTCACCGCAACCTGACAAGCCAGACGCTCGCCCTCACGTGCTTCACCTTTAGAGATATGGCTGAGTTCTGTTGGCAGAATATCACCACCACCAGATTTCACTCTAACCTTACACTGGCCACAAGAACCACCACCACCACAGGCGGAAGATACGAAAATACCCGATCCAGCCAGCGCACCAAGTAACTTACCACCGGGGTTCGTTACAATCGCTTTTTCCGGATCACCATTGATTGAAATTGTAATGTCACCTGTTGGTACAAGCTTAGATTTAGCAAACAAAATTACTAAAACTAATACCAGTACGATCAGAGTAAACATCACTACACCAAGAATTATGTCCATAGACTTTATTCCTTAATTGCTGCGGTTTACCCGACTTACAGTTGAACACCAGAGAAAGACATAAAGCCTAACGCCATTAAACCGACCGTGATAAATGTGATACCCAGACCTCTTAATCCCGGTGGCACATCAGCATACTTCATTTTTTCCCGGATACCTGCAAGCGCTACAATAGCCAGCATCCAGCCGACACCAGAACCAAAACCATACACAACAGATTCGGTAAAGTTATAATCACGCTGAACCATAAAGGATACACCACCAAAGATCGCACAGTTAACTGTGATCAAAGGCAGGAAGATCCCCAAAGCGTTATACAAAGGCGGGAAAAAACGATCCAAAACCATTTCGAGGATCTGTACCAAAGCGGCAATAACCCCGATAAAGGTAATAAAGCTGAGGAAAGTTAAATCAATCCCCTGAATCAGAGCATTCTCTTTCAGCACCAGATTAAAAACCAGGTTATTCACCGGAACTGAGATCGTCAGAACAACCGTGACAGCAATACCAAGACCGAATGCTGTTTTCACTTTCTTTGAAACCGCAAGGAACGTACACATTCCCAGGAAGAAAGAGAGCGCCATGTTTTCAAGGAAAACAGACTTAACCAGCAAGCTAATATAATGTTCCATGATTCAATTACTCCTCTGGCTCAACTTGTTCGGGTTTGAACACACGGATCACCCAAATCATGAAACCGATCAGGAAAAACGCTGACGGGGCCAGTAACATCAAGCCATTAGGCTGATACCATCCACCATTGTTCACTAATGGCAGAACTTCCAGGCCAAAAATCTTGCCAGAACCGAACAGTTCACGGAAGAAACCAACTGTAATCAGAACAAAGCCATATCCAAGACCATTGGCTATCCCATCAATAAATGAGGGTAATGGCGGTTCTTTCATCGCAAATGCTTCTGCCCGTCCCATCACGATACAGTTCGTAATGATCAACCCGACAAAGACTGAAAGCTGCTTCGAAATATCATAAAGATAAGCTTTCAGGATCTGGTCCACCAAAATAACCAGTGAAGCAATAATGGCCATCTGGACAATAATACGAACACTGTTAGGGATGTGGTTACGAATCAGAGAAACAAAGAAATTGGATAATGCCGTCACAAATGTCACAGCTAATGTCATGACAAAAGCAGTTTCAAGCTTGGTCGTCACGGCCAGCGCCGAACAAACCCCTAAAACCTGCAATGCAATCGGGTTATTATCCAATACGGGTGCAACTAAGCTGTTTTTCAGATTTTTTACAGTACTAGACATTAGTTCAGTCCCCCATCACGGACTTTCGCCAGAAACGGCCCAAAGCCCATATCACCTAACCAGAAATCAAACTGGTGTTGCACACCGTTACTGGTTAGTGTTGCGCCTGACAGACCATCAACACCATGCTCGGAACCAGCCGGAGCACCACCTTTAACAATTTTGATGGCAGGATGATGACTTTCATCGAATAGCTTTTTACCCACAAAGAGAGCACGCCAGTTCGGGTTTTCGACTTCTCCACCCAATCCAGGAGTTTCTCCCTGTTCATAATAAACAATCCCGTCAACAGTATTACCATCCGTTTCAACAGCAACGAAGGCATACATCATGGACCAGAGACCATTACCATGAATCGGTAAAATCAGACGAGTCACTTTGCCATTCTGTTTCACCAGATAGACAAGACCATAGTCAGCCCGTCTGCCAATTTTAGCAACATCCTGAGCTGGCGTTAATTTAACCGATTGATTCTTTTCTTTCGCAGCGCTTCTCTGATCATACTCAGCCGCTGTAACACCATCTGCTGTTTTATCAGTCAGCTCACCAGTCTTAAAAATAACCAGTTTAGGTTCAATGAAAGCGCTGTAAAGTTCAGACACACTTCCGGACGACAGGTCTACTCCGGAGACTTCCAGAATTTTTTCCTGTTTATCTAATGCTGCATTGGCCTGCTGCTTACTGCGCAGTCCAACTGCTGCTGCTGAAACGATAATTGAGCACACTAAACTCAATGCGATAACAACAAACAGCGTTTTTTTAATGCTATCGTTATTGCTTGCCATAACGCGCTAATCTCCGTTTGATGTTCTTTTCAACAACAATGTGGTCAAACAATGGTGCAAATAAATTCGAGAATAAGATCGCCAGCATCATCCCTTCTGGATAAGCAGGATTCACCACCCGAATTAAGACACACATGACACCAATCAATATCCCATAAGCCCACTTCCCTTTATTCGTGAAAGAAGCAGAGACAGGATCTGTTGCCATAAAGAACATACCAAAAGCGAAGCCACCCAAAACAAGGTGCCAGTGCCATGGCATACTAAACATAGGGTTGGTATCAGAACCAATGACATTGAATAAAGTCGACAGCGCAATCATGCCGATCATCACACCCGCAATGATACGCCAGGATGCAATTCCCATGTAAACAATAAAGGCAGCGCCAATAGCAAGAGCTAATGTCGATACTTCTCCCATAGAACCGGGAATATTACCGATAAATGCATCCGCCCAGCTGATCGCTTCACCAGTCACATTATTGATGAGTGCATGACTTCCACCCTGAGCCCACTGACTCAGGGCTGTTGCACCAGAAAAACCATCAGCAGCAGTCCAGACAACATCACCTGAAATTTGCGCAGGATAAGCAAAGAACAGGAAGGCGCGCCCCGCTAAAGCAGGGTTCAGGAAGTTTCTGCCGGTACCACCAAAGATTTCTTTAGCAACGACAACCCCGAAAGTAATTCCCAGAGCAGCCTGCCAAAGCGGTAATGTTGGCGGGACAATCAATGCAAACAAAATGGATGTAACAAAAAAGCCTTCGTTGACTTCATGTTTGCGCACCATGCAGAACAGGACTTCCCAGAAGCCACCGACCAGAAACACAACCAGATAGATTGGCAGGAAGTATGTCGCCCCCAGGAGCATTTTACTTCCCCATCCGGCATCTCCGGTCATAGATCCGCCTAATGCATCCACCAACCAGTAATGCCAGTTTGCATGGATTGCATTTGTAAAATCAGCGCCCTCATATATATGGTTTAGCGCAGCAATGGCTTGCCCGCCTGCATTGTACATCCCCCAGAACATTGCAGGGAATACAGCAAGCCAAACCATAATCATGATCCGCTTTAAATCAACGCTGTCACGGACATGAGAGCTTCTTTTTGTGACGGTTCCTGGCGTATAAAAGACTGTCGCTGCCGCTTCATACAACGGAAACCACTTTTCGTATTTACCACCCGCTTCAAAGTGAGGCTCTATGTCTTCAAGATATTTTTTAAGACCCATGGAGATTACCCTTCCTTCTCAATCGTATCGAGGCATTCACGAAGGAGTTGACCATATTCGTATTTGCCCGGACATACAAAGGTACACAATGCAAGATCTTCTTCATCAAGCTCTAAAATGCCCAGACGCTGAGCACTTTCAAGATCACCTGCACAGATATCACGAAGCAGTAACGTTGGCTCAATATCGAGCGGCATTACTTTCTCGTAATTTCCAATCGGAACCATGGCTCTGTCACTACCATTCGTCGAGGTAGTCATGTTGAAAAGCTGTCCTTTGAACAGATGCCCAAGGAAAGAACGTGTCACTGAGAACTTTCGTTTTCCAGGCATTGCCCAGCCCAAAAATTCTTTATCACGACCTTCACGAAGCACAGAAACCTGAAGGTGATAGCGACCGAGGTAAGCATGAGGCCCAGAAGCTTTCGTGCCTGTTAACACAGAACCGGAAATGACTCTGACTTCACCTGGCATTAACTCGTTATTAGTCAGGTCATCCAGACTCGCACCAATAACAGTTCTGACCAGACGAGGCTGATTCACAACAGGACCGGCAAGAGACACCACACGATCAGTGTAAAGCTCACCAGTCAAAAACAGATGACCAATGGCAATCACATCCTGATAATTTACAGACCAGGCGACACGCTCAGCATTTACCGGATATAAATGATGCATATGAGTTCCGGCAAGCCCAGCGGGATGAGGGCCTTCAAACACATGTTCTTCAACATTAGACTGAGAGGATCGAGGTAAACTCTTTCCATGTTTACATACATAAACTTTGCTTTCTGTCAGTCCAGATAACACATCTAAACCAGCAATGAAAGCATCAGCCTGTTCATTGATAACTAATTGAGGATCTGCAGCCAAAGGATTCGTATCTATAGCAGTTACAAAAATTGCTTTGGTTGTAGAATCAATAGCAGGAACCTTGCTAAATGGCCGGGTACGTAACGCAGTCCATAATCCGGAATCAACCAGCTGTGTTTTGATCTGGTCTCGACTCAGACTACCCAGTTGAGAGGCTTCAAATTTATCGAATGTCACCTGTCCATCGCCTGAAACCTCAATCACAACAGATTGAAGCACACGCTTTGCACCACGGTTGACTTCGATAACTTTACCGCTCACCGGAGAAGTAAATTTCACTCCCGGGTTCTTCTTATCTTCAAAAAGGACCTGAGCTTTCTTTACTTCATCACCTACGCGAACATGCATTGTTGGACGCATGCCGACGTACTCTTCGCCAAGCAAGGCGACTTTGCTGATGGCTTTGCCATCATTTATCACCTGGGAAGGCGTTCCTGCAATAGGAAGGTCCAACCCTTTTTTTATTGTAATCATACGCACTTGCACTATTTTATCGGGAAAAAGATTCTTTTGACTGTATTTTCAGCTTAACCCAGACCTGAACTTTATCAATCTGAGTCCAATCAATCTGACACGACATTTCACCAACGGTTTCCGTTTTATCACCGGAACCATGATTGTCACTTTACAAAAATAACCACTTTAGTAATAAGGTTACCTATACACAGGCGAAAAAGTGTAACACCGTTTAACCTTATAACACTATGCATAAAATTAACGATCATGCATTCAAAACGCATGACGCCAAGACAGACAAAAACTTCAATGCAGTCGTTGGTATTATCTGCAATTATATGCACTTAATTATCTGCTCAATCTTATTTTTCAAAAAGATCTACTTGACTAAAAAATATGCTTTAGCTCACAAGCTAATATGATGGGATACTTACCAGTTAATCTTTCAGTCGACCACCGAAACACATCGGACTATCGGGAGCCTCTTGTTGCTGACTCCATTGCTCTGGCGTATATGTATGAATTGATAACGCATGCACACACTCCTCCAGTTCTTCGGCTAACACCTGATTCACAGCCCGATGCTGTTCGATCAAACGTTTACCTTCGAAAAACTTACTGGCTATGACCACTTTAAAGTGGCTCTCTGAGCCTTTGGGAACGTTATGCATATAACTTTCGTTGAGCACTTGTAAATAGTCTGGACGAAACGCTTCTGTTAACTTGGCTTCGATCACATCTTGAATCATTTAACTTCCTCTTCTGGTTTCCCGGAGAATGAATCTGCTTAATTATAATACTTATATCCGGTGAAACACTTACAGCTGTATATATTACTATTCATCAGTCAATCAAGAAAGGTTTAGGTTCCTAGTTTATGCAGCATTTGAGACAATAATCGGATATTTAATTGATAAATACATATGCAACCCAATGAAAAACGAACTACAATTTTCTGATCGAACATTAAAATTATCTCGCTATCCATATCGTTCAAATGACAGTTTGCAAGCTTGGGATGCAGGTGATGAATATATTATTCGTTATACAGAAGAGGAAATGTCGCTCCTCCCAGACCAAAAGATACTCATTCTGAATGATCACTTTGGTGCTCTGTCCTGCTGGTTTTCGCAACATCATCAAGTGACAACGATGAGTGATTCTTTCCTTTCTCATCAGGGAATCCGGCGTAATCTAGAAGAAAATGACTGTCCTTCTGTTCGCTTATTAACGACGATGGATAGCCTACCTCAACACATAGATTTCGTGCTGCTGAAACTGCCGAAAATCAACCGCCACCTGATATGGCAATTGATACAAATTCGCCAGAATCTGTCACCTGACTGCCAGGTAATTGCAGTAAATAAAGCCAGGGAAATCCATACATCCACCCTAAGGTTATTTGAGAAATATCTGGGCCATACAACCACATCACTTGCATGGAAAAAACATCGTCTGATCTTCTCAGCACCGGATGTTTCTACACATCACCCCGATCAGACACAAGAACTCACATGGCCGGTGGAAGGTGAATCCATTCATTTAATCAATCTGCCTAATGTCTATTCAGGTGAAAAGTTAGATTTGGGGGCTCGCTTTTTCCTGACGCACTTACCACAAGACCCTAAATTTAAACATATTATCGATCTTGGATGTGGTAATGGCGTCCTTGCTGTCAAAGCCAGGCAACTGAATCCACAGGCTGCAATAACCTGTATTGATGAAAGCTTTATGGCGGTCGAATCCGCAAGACAAAATTTACAACACCATTTTTCTGATTGCGAAAACATTCGTTGTATTGCAAATAACTGTCTTGATGAATTCAAAGGAAACTCTGCTGACTTAGTTTTGTGTAACCCTCCATTCCACCAGCAAACGGCAATCACAGATCACATCGCCTGGCAGATGTTCTGTGATGCAAAGCATGTTCTGAATAAAGGAGGACAATTATTAGTGATCGGCAACCGTCACCTCGGCTACGATGGAAAACTGACAAGAATATTTGGAAAAACTAGCGTAAAAACTGTCGCGGCTAACAAAAAATTTGTTATCTTACAGGCAACTAAAGGTTAACTTCATCTGAGTGACGTGCAACTTTTGCAATCAGAATAGATGAAAGAGAGCTACAATCATGTAGCTGAGTCATTTATATACAGCGCTTTAAAGGCTGTTTAGAACCGATTTGCACACAAATAAGCACATCGACTTATGTGATACATCTTGAAAAGGAATCGATCATGAAAAAACTGGTTATTGCAGCATCTATTGCTTTGCTTTCAGCCTGTTCAGCACCACAACAACAGCAAATTGACTTTTCCCCACAGCTGACTCTGAGTCAAAGCCGTATTGTTGAAGGCAAATCCTTCACGATGATGAGTAAAGACGTCAGAACAGCACAATATGTCGCACTTGTTGACAGCGGACACGCGAACATTGATCCGGTTCATTCTCACCAGAACGTACGTATTACGATTGAGAATGCACTTTCCAAACAGTTTGCATCTCAAGGCTTTAACATGAGTGTGAACAGTGAAAATACAGTAACAGCTGAGATTCAGGAAGCGCTTGTTTCTGTGAAACATTCCATTATGGAAAGTGAAATGAATGCCAGTGTTATCCTCGAGCTGACCGCAGAAACACCAACCGGCAAAATTGTAAAAACTTATCGCGGTACAGCGAAGAAAACTTCACCATTCAGTGCTTCAAATGATGATATAGAAATGGTCTTTAACGATGTCGTCAGTCTGGTACTGAAGAAAGTTGCGGATGATGATGAGCTTAAAGCTTATATGCAGGAGCACTTTTAAATGCTGAAACATCTGTTTTTTCTCCTGTGTCTGACAAGTTACAGCGTGATGTCGGCACCTGAAGTTGTATTTGAAACGACCCAGGGAAATTTTACGCTGGAACTTGATGCTGAAAAGGCGCCTGTCACAGTCGAAAATTTTCTGCGCTATGTTGAAGACGGCAGTTATGTCGGAAGCATATTTCACCGGGTCATTCCGGGATTTATGGTTCAGGGTGGCGGTTTTAACAGCCAGATGAATCGTTTGAAATCTTATGCGCCAATCAAAAATGAAGCCAGTAATGGCCTGAAAAATTTAACTGCGACTATCGCAATGGCCAGAACTCAAAACCCTGATTCAGCGACCAGACAGTTTTATATCAATCTTGTCGACAACCCTTTTCTTGATTATGGCGAACGTCCTCCCGGTTATGCCGTTTTTGGGCGGGTGACCTCTGGTTTTTCTGCTATTCAGGCCATTGGGAAGCAGAAAACCAAAACGACAGGTCATATGCAGAATGTACCGGTAAAACCTATTGTCATTACCAAAGTGACTCTGCTGAAAGAGAAAAGCACACCAGAGCCGCAGAAAGTGGCAAACTAGGCTGACAGGCATGTTGTCAAATACTGCTATCTCATGGAAAGAAACATTACGAAGCTACATGGACCGGCGACTTGCCTGGGTACTGATGCTGGGTTGCTCAAGTGGCTTTCCGTGGGTATTAATTGGTTCGAATATGTCAGGCTGGCTCAAAGATGAGGGCCTGACCCGTTCCGCTATTGGTTATTTTGGCAGCATTTTTACCGTTTACACAATCAACTTTCTTTGGGCCCCTCTTGTCGATCGGGTTCACCTGCCTGTTTTGGGAAAATGGCTTGGCCAAAGAAGAAGCTGGATTCTTTCCTGCCAGCTCATTATTTTGACTGGAACTCTTCTCATTGCCTCTGTGAACCCAGCCAGTCATCTGATGTTTACATCTCTGATCGCATTGATGATTGCGACGGCATCAGCCACTCAGGATATTGCGATTGATGCGTTCAGGATTGATTCATTTAATAAATCAGAAGAGTCCAAACTCCCTCAGGCATCAGCCATGGCAGTGATTGGCTGGTGGACCGGTTATTCATTACCAGGCTTTTTAGCGTTCACTTATGCAAACGAATATGGCTGGGGAAATATTTACTACGGAATGGCGGTGATTGTTCTGCTGTTAATCGCTTTCACACTGCTGGTCAGAGAACCTGAAACACACCGGGATTTATTGCAACAAAAAGCTGAAAAGCGACATGAACATTACACACACTCAGCCGTGTTAACCTGGCTGTCTGTCACCGTACTCGAACCTTTTATTGATTTTTTCCGGAGAAATGGCATCTCTGTTGCACTCACTTTATTGCTGTTCGTTTTTCTGTTTAAAGTCGGGGAAGCCTTTCTCGGGCGCATGTCGATTCCATTTTACAAAGAAATCGGATTCTCCAATGAGCAGATTGGTTATTATTCCAAACTGATCGGATGGGGGGCCACCATGCTGTTTACTTTTCTGGGCAGTGTCGTCAATGTCCGGTTTGGTATTGTAAAAGGGTTGATGATCGGCGGGACTGCGATGGCAGCCAGCAACCTGATGTTCTCCTGGATAGCAGAGACAGGCCCAGATGAGCATCTGTTTTTAGCCACGGTTATTGTCGATAATTTTACAACAGCCTTCTCAACCGTCGCATTTGTTTCCTTTCTGACTCTGATGACAGGGCAGGCATTTTCAGCAACGCAATATGCTTTACTGGCCTCATTGGGAAATGCAGGACGAACCGTGCTGGCATCTTTCAGCGGTGCACTGGCCGATTATCTCGATAACTGGACCCTTTTCTTTATACTGACAGCCATCATGGTCCTGCCCAGCCTGCTGATGCTTTACTCACTCCGCCATTATTTTTCACGCTTGCTGCTGAAAGCCAGACAGGAGAGGCAAAATTCAGCCTGAATTCAGGTTTCTTATTCCAGTCATCAGTTTTTTCTGATGAGAGAAGCTGATTCAAACATGAACCCTTATTGCTATGAATATTGTAATTCTGGGGCCGGGGGCCGTTGGTTCTCTCTGGGCCGTCAAACTAAGGCAAGCCGGACACCGGGTTTCAGTATGGAGCCGCCGGTCAGCCAGCCTTTACTCCATTCAGCTGGATGATCATCCAGCCATCGATTTCTCTAATCAAACGCATGCAGATATCAGTCAGGCCGATCTGGTTGTGATTACCGTTAAATCGTGGCAGGTCTCATCTGCACTTGAATCTGTCAGACCGTATCTTCAGCCAGAAACCATGCTGTTGTTCATGCATAATGGCATGGGAGTAACAGAGGAGCTCAGCTCTTATATTAACCATCATCCATGCCTGATCGCCACAACAAGTCATGGCGCATTGAGAGATGAATCAAGCGTCTGTCCGGTGCGGGTCTGTCACACGGGAGCAGGCGAAACCTGGCTGGGAGCGGCAACCCCATCCGGGCAACAATGTCAGTTCATGACTGACGTCCTGAATCATGCTTTCGCCCCGGTCTGCTGGCATGACAATATTGAACAGGCTCAATGGAAAAAACTGGCGGTTAACTGCGTGATTAACCCACTGACAGCAATCCATCAGTGTGCAAATGGCCAGCTGGCTTCATATCAGTTCAGTCAGCAAATTTCGGCTCTTATCACCGAAATCAGCCAGGTGATGAATGCAGAAGGGATCAAGACACATCCCGGTGCGTTAAACAAACTCGTCTTTCAGGTGATAGAAAACACCCGGGAAAACCACTCTTCTATGTATCAGGATATTCTCAGCCACAGAACCACCGAAATTGACTACATTACAGGATACTTACTGAAGATTGCCGGAAAACACCAGATTGCGGTTCCGGAAAATGAAAAGCTCTGCCAACAGATAAAGCAAATGGAAGAGAAAGGACAAAAAAGATGAATAAAAAAATTCTGGTGCCGGTAGCACCGGGTTCAGAAGAAATGGAAGCTGTGACGATCATCGATATTATGATCAGAGCCGGTTATGACGTGACGGTTGCAAGTGCCGATTTTAGCGGCAGACTGACCTTCAAAGCATCCCGTGGGGTGACACTGACCGCGGACTGTCTGCTGGTTGATATCGCAGATGAAGAATTTGATGCCATCATCCTTCCCGGTGGACTGGAAGGTTCAGAAATATTCAAAGACAGCACAGTACTGATCGAAATGCTGAAACAACAACAGTATGACGGCAGGCTTGTTGCCGCCATTTGCGCAGCTCCGGCGCTGGTTCTGCAACATCATCAGCTTTACCCGAAAGCGATCATGACTTGTCATCCGTCCTTCAAAGATACCATTCCACACGCACAATGGCGGGAAAAGCGGGTTACTTACGATAAGAATCACAAGCTCATCACCAGCCAGGGCCCAGGAACAGCACTTGAATTTGCGATGGAAATTGTAATTTATTTCTCAGGAAAAGCGCACGCATGGAAAATTGCCGAACCCATGGTCACGGCGCCTAACCTGAATTATCACCAGATGGGCAAATGGGATGAAGCGTCAGATCAGTGATTCTGTCTGTGTCTGAGTTAACGCTTTAATCTGACTGACAATGGCCCGAATCCCATTGCCTCGGGTCGGGCTCAGATGCGACAGTAAATTCAGTTGCTGAAAATAGTGTGCCATATCGAATGCATTAATTTCAGCACTGGTTTTACCCTGACAGGCCGCCATAATGACACCAATCAGTCCCCGGATTATTCTGGCATCTGAATCAGCGGCAAAAAACCACAGCCCTTCACGCTGTTGCGCCAACAGCCACACCCGGCTTTCACACCCGGAGACCATAATCTCATCAGATTTCAGGGATTCAGGCATCGCTGGAAGCTGTTTTCCCCACTGTAGTAATTGCCGGTACTTCTCTTCCCAGCCATGAAGATCCTGCATCACTTGCAGAATATCATCAGCTGTCATTTGCTCACCAAACGGAGCTGTTGTCACAATTTGCATCTCTGAAAGCACTTTCTATGATTGATGTTTTTGAATCAGTTTTTCTATCAGCCGGGCAGCAGCAATCAGACCAAAGCTGGCAGTGACCATCATCGCTGCACCAAAACCGCTGGCACAATCCATTCTTTTCGGCCCTTCTGCGGTTGATTTTGCCGCACAAACCGAGCCATCTGGCTGTGGATATTTCAGCTGTTCCGTTGAAAATACGCACTCAATACCAAATTTCCGGGCAGGATTTCTGGGAAAATTAAATTCCCGTCTTAAACGATCTTTAAGCTTTTTCGCTAACGGATCCTGAATTGTTTTTGTCAGATCCGCGATCTTAATCTGCGTCGGATCCGTCTGTCCGCCAGCGCCACCTGTGGTAATCACTTTGATTTTTTGTCTGCGGCAGTAAGCCAGCAATGCGGCTTTCGCTTTCAGGCTGTCAATCGCATCCAGCACATAATCAAATTCGTGCGTGATATACTGCTGAAGATTATCCGGTGTAATAAAATCATCGATCAAATTCACCTGGCATTCAGGATTGATCTGCCGGATTCTCTCTGCCATGACTTCGATTTTACTCTGACCCACCGTATTAGCCATCGCATGAATCTGACGATTCACATTCGTCACACAGACATCATCCATATCAATCAGCGTCAACGCACCAATTCCCGTCCGGGCCAGTGCTTCTGCCCCCCATGAACCCACACCGCCTATGCCAATAACGCACACATGCGCCGCTCTGAGGATCTCAACTTCATCATGCCCATAAAGCCGGCGGGTACCGCCAAAACGCTGCTGATAAGCTTCTGAAGCCGGGGAAGTTAACTCTCGCATAAAAAGCACCCAAATGTGATAACCGGACGAAAACAATAGCCGGAAAAGATAAAGAAAGAGTGCGATTTATACGCACTCCTTTGTCAAAAGTCCAGCGGCCATCAGCCGCGGAACGAACAAAAATTATCACTCAGTTTTTTCTGGTGGTAAAGCCCAGGGGGCCTGAGTTGCTGTGCCAATGAGTCCGAGTTTCCACACCCGGCCAAAATGACGGTAGTGCCCTGCGGCAGTACCGGCACGTGCCCCCATGCCATGATATAAATCCAGATGATTATCTTTGACCGCCCCGCCGGTATCGAGCACGATAAGTAATTTTAACTCATGCGTACCACTCCAGCTTCCATCTGCATTCAGCAGAGGTACTTCAGCCAGAATCGGGGTTCCCATTGGAAATATGCGTTTATCGCCAGCAACCGATGCCATCGGAATTAAAGGAATTCCGGCAGTTCCGGTCACGGGCGCTGCGGCTTTGGGGGCAAAAAAGACATACGAAGGATTCTGCTCCAGTAATTCCCTGACCTCGTTTTCCGGATGAGTCATCACCCATTGCTTAATCGCTTTGAGTGACATTTTTTCCTTTGGGATCTCTTTTCGGTCAATCAGCACTTTGCCAATACTGACATAAGCTTTTTTATTTTTGCCGGCGTAGGCGAAATATTCCAGAGAGTCATCATCCCCGAAATGAACAAACCCACTTCCCTGAACTTCCATAATAAACGGATCAATCCGGTTAGCGGCATATCCAAGTTCAAGTCCCTGACCTTCTAGTGCACCGGCGTATATTTCCGCTCTGGTCGGACAATCATCTGTACAATCCGGTTTCTGATAAACCGGGAAACGAAACCGTCGGTTGGCGGTATGCCTGAGTTCAACAACCGGCGAAAAATACCCGGTGAACAAAACATTCCCCCGCTGATCAGCGCCGCCTAGCTGTGCACTCTGAATACCGTATTGACTGAGTGCCTGAGGGTCACCACTTTTTTCTGCCCACTCACGAAGCTGCACATAAAGTGGCTGATAAATTTTAGACAAGGATGGAGATTTTTCTGCCACCAAAGCACTCTGGCGATTAAATTCACTAAAATCTCTTGGTGAATTTGAGCGGATATGATCTGTTTTGTTTAATATCTCAGGTAACACACCATCAGCATATTGTTGGGCTCTGTCTGTAGGATTGACACATCCTCCCAAAAGAAAGGCACTAAAGAGCAGAGCCAAAAGCTTATATAAATTCACCTGTATTCCTCATCATCGATATCCAATTAAACAGAGACCCAACAGTCTGACAATGCAGGGCACAATTTCAGAGCAGAGTTTATCACCTGAATGTCATAAAAAATCAATATGGTAAAACGACATCATATACTCAGGGGATGAATATAAGCTGAAAAAATCAGAATCACAAAAACAAAGCAATAAAACACTTGCCTGAGAATGAATAAAAAGTCATCATTTCAGCATAATTAAACAAGGAGATGCCTGAACTGTGAAAATCAGAAGTACTGCACTCGTTAAAGGATTCCGCCAGTCTGTCCCTTATGTCAACGCCCACAGAGGCAAAATAATGGTCATTATGATTGGTGGAGAAGCTATTGCTGATAAAAATTTTGCCAATATCATCAGTGATATAGCTTTACTCCATAGTCTGGGAGTAAAAATCGTACTGGTCTATGGTGCCCGGCCACAGATGAATCAGTTACTGGATGCTCACAACTGCAATACGCCTTACCATAAAGGTATCCGGATTACTGATGAATTGGCACTTCCATATGTTGTTCAGGCTGCCGGACAACTTCAGCTGGCAATCACCGGCCGGCTGTCATTGAGTCTGAACAACACACCAATGGCCGGTAATCAGCTCAGCGTTATCAGCGGAAATTTTGTGATTGCACAACCGCTGGGAGTTGATGACGGAATCGACTACTGCCACAGTGGTAAAGTCCGCCGTATCAATATCGAAGGCATCAATCAGGCATTAAATCAGAATTCCATTGTCTTACTTGGCCCCATTGCCAGCTCAGTGACCGGAGAGTGCTTCAATCTGTTATCAGAAGAAGTCGCCACGGAAGTGGCCATCCGTTTAAAAGCAGAAAAACTGATTGGGTTCTGCTCCGAACAAGGTATTTTTGATGAAGAAGGCAACTCAATTGCTGAGCTGTTCCCGGCGGATGTAGAAGCGATGCTACAACGAGTCGAACAAGAGACGGAAGAACCAGAACATACAAACCGTGGCCGGTTCCGCTTCTTGCGGGCAGCGATAGCAGCCTGCAGAGCCGGTATTCCCCGAAGTCATCTGGTGAGCTATAAAGAAGATGGTGCGCTGATTCAGGAGCTGTTCTCCATCGATGGTATCGGCACACAGTTGGTCATGGCAAGTTCAGAGCAGGTCCGGGAAGCGCATATTGACGACATTGGCGGTATATTCGATCTTATTCAGCCGCTGGAAGAGAAAGGAATTCTGGTCCGCCGCTCCCGTGAACAACTGGAACAGGAAATTCATCAATTTACCATTATAGAAAAAGATGGGCTCATCATTGGTTGCGCTGCACTTTATCCCTATCCGGAAGAGCGGATGGGCGAAATGGCCTGTGTCGCGATTCACTCAGAATACAGAGATGGAAACAGGGGATTAATGCTCCTGAAGCACATCAAGAATCAGGCAAAAAGTATGGGAATCCAGCAAATATTTGTCCTGACGACCCACAGTGTTCACTGGTTCAGGGAACAGGGCTTTGTCGAAACTGGTGTTGAATCACTGCCAATCACCAAACAGAATCTGTACAACTACCAGCGCCGCTCTAAAATTCTTTGTCTGAGCCTGTAAAAACATCGCGGACTTTTCATCCTGTGAAGTCCGCTTCCTGACTCTCTTTCTGACATCTGACTGAGTCATCAATACCACTTCGCAGAAATTTGAGATGAACGCACTCAATCTCCAACAAAGATGGATCCTGATGATTAAACACTTTGATTCATAATGGAGATTGTGTAAAATTCCCGACAATGAGACATATTTATATTGACTTTTGTGACGCATACCTCACTTTAATCGCAATAAATAAACTATGCGTCCGAATTATTTATACAAAAAGTGTAATTAAGAGCATATAGCGTATGAGAACCATCATTTGTAATTCACTACAGAGCTTCTGGGACATGGGAGATAACCATTTTCTGGAAGGGTTAAATGTTCATTGTGTATTTCCGGTAGATGAACGCATCAAAGGATTTATTCTGGGTTCGAAAGAACGCTATAAAATTCATGAAATTACATTTACAAAAGCTTTTTCTTAACCAAATCCCGCCATACCGTCTATTCAGCCCCGGTCAGTTGAGCGACAAGCCCGCTTAACCTTTGAGTTCTGGTCCGGATTGCGCGCCTGAAGACAACTGGATCCGCATAAATATTGAGTTTGTTTTTTGCCCGGGTAATGCCGGTATATATCAGTTCCCTGCTCAGAACAGGATTAAACTCCGGTGGTAAAACCATCAGTGTAAAGTCAAATTCACTTCCCTGCGATTTATGAATCGTCATTGCATACGCCGTCTCATGCTCCGGCAACCGGCTGGGAATCACGCCCTTCACATTGCCATCAAACTGTTCAAAATA
Source organism: Vibrio aerogenes (assembly GCF_024346755.1). Lineage (NCBI taxonomy): Bacteria > Pseudomonadati > Pseudomonadota > Gammaproteobacteria > Vibrionales > Vibrionaceae > Vibrio > Vibrio aerogenes. The sequence continues at coordinate 3,233,700 of NZ_AP024861.1, forward strand.
AATTTTAAACACTTCCCTGCCTGACTCCATGGTAAGCAGACAAATTCCGATATCGCCATTATAAATCCCCAGAGTGTGATCGTTTTTAGTCACCATCACCGGCCTGCCGTTGTACCAGACTTCCTGATCTTTCTGAATCATTCCCCGCCGTTGCAACAGACTTTCGATTTTCTGATTCAGCCCTGAAACGCCAAAGTCTCCTTCTCTGAGCGCACAAAGCAAACGGCACTGATTAAACAGAGTAAGGACCCGTTTTGCGGTGTGTTCTGCTGTCAGATGTTCTTCAGCCAAAGCGCTGTGAAGTTCAGACAAATAACGACTATACGCTTCCACCAGCGTATTCAGCATATGATTATAATGCCCCCCATCCAGCGTCCTGACTTCAATATCGGAATAGCCCATATCATCAATCTCATGAAAAGGCCGGTATTCTCCGGAATTCACTAAAGCGGCCAGAAATCCGATACCTGAATCAGCATGAAAGCGATAACTTTTCTTCAGTGTACATAAACCATTTGCAATATCAGGGATCTGCTCCCGGACGGGAACCGGTAAAGAATTCCCGGTTAATCGCTCAAGTAAACGGGTTTGTTCACGGGAAAAGCCACAGGACTGAAATGAACAGATATCTCCCAACACCGCCCCGGCTTCAACAGAAGCCAATTGATCTTTATCGCCTAATAAAATCACCCGGGTATGTAACGGCAACGCCATTAATAGTTTATACATCATGGGTAAATCAACCATAGAAGCCTCATCCACCACCAAAATATCGACATGCAGTAAATTTTGTTCGTGGTGTAAAAACTCCGCACTGCCCGGTCTCACGCCCAGTAACCGGTGCAAAGTACTGGCCTGAACCGGAAGCAAGGCTTTGATTTCCGGTGATACCGGTAGTTTCTCAATGGCCTGTCCGATTGATTCTGTCAGGCGGGCTGCAGCTTTACCTGTGGGGGCGACCAATCTGATTAAAGGTGCAATCTGATGTGCCTGAGCCTGAACAACTAACGCTGCAAGTAATCGGGTCACGGTTGTTGTTTTTCCGGTTCCCGGTCCCCCGGAAATGACCGTAAACTGACGGGTCAGTGCGGTTGCCGCTGCTGTTTTTTGCCAGTTCAGACACACACGGTCGGGAATCAGTTCATCCAGCATGGTCAGATCATCAGGATGAGCCGCCTGTCTGACCCGCTGGTGAATAACTGCCCAGTCCGGTGTATCAGGAGAAGTGATATCAAGTAAATCGCAAAGACGCTGCTGCAGTTGTTCCTGCGATTCACTCCCGGATAACTGATGCCACATTGCCCGATAATTCCGGCTGAATAACTGCTGTAACTGAGCTGTTAATAATTCGATATCTTCAGTATCGAGGTGGACGGGTGCAGATAACTGCCGCAGGCGTTCAGCCAGCTTTGCCTCATAATACCAGTAGCGGTGTAAATAAAGCCGCTGACCGTCAAAGACCAGCGGACAATTGTCTTCAGATGAACCAATGAAGGGACATCGCCGAATCACACCAGGCCAGTCAACCGATTCCACATGTGATCTGAAACGGAGTGATTCATCAGTACTCAGACCAAAATATAACCATGTATCATTGAGCCGCCCCTCAGTGTCATAAATGGGGATACAGATATGACCATGCCCAAGCTCAAAACTCACGACAGCACATAGCCAGGCAACCTCAGACTGATCCTGGCTGCATTGTCTGGCAATGAACATCGCAAACTGGTAATCCAGTTGTCGAATCAACTGCTTCTCGCTAAAGTAACTCAGGATATCCGCAAGAGAATCTGTCACAAATCCATCTCCATTTGACCACTTTCCGGGTTGTTGTCTGTCTCTGACTGGCCGGCAACCAGGCGATCCAGTGCCAGAATCAGTGCTTCTTCAGGACGATGAGAAAAAACACCATATTCGGCACGCCCGGCCACACCCCGTAAGAAAATATAATAGACACCACCAAAATGCTTTTTGTAACGATATCCGGGAATGCGCGCAGATAAAAACCGGTGTAATGCCAGTGTATAAAGCTGATATTGCAAATCGTAACGATGCTCAATCATCGCAGCCTGAAGTCTTGACTGACTGTAATCTTCAATATGATAACCAAGGTGATTCGATTTCCAGTCCAGAATGTAATATTGACCCCGATATTCGAATACCAAATCAATAAAGCCTTTCAGCATACCTTCGACTTTGGCAAACCCAAGCATTGCTGCCTGTGCTGACAAGGGATCCTTTTGCCGGATCAGCCGGTTCAGACCCGCGGCCTGCAAGACTTCGACCGGAAGTAAAAACTCCATCTCAGCCAGTCGCTTACGCTTATCGATCTCTGCAAGCCGCAATGATTTGCCATCCAGCGGCGTCGTCAGTACCTGATGCATCATGTTTAACAAAGTGGGTAACCATGCAGAATCTACTGATGACGTTTCCATCAGCGCGGAGATGATCCGGATGTTCTCTTCACTGTCCGGCGGTTGCGTAAACTCCGTTTCTTCAAACAGGCTATGCAGGAAAGTCCCCGGTGCTGCACCTTTGGGAAAGGTGAAAATATTCTTCTCTTCATCTGTCCATAGCATTTCGTCTGACTCTCCGGCAGAGTCGATATCAAACCCCTTTGGCTCCAGTGGTGCATCCAGAAAAGTCTGATGGCCGGACTGCTTCACCAGATTCGAATAGCTGGTCATGCGCCAGTACCGCTCAATCACATGATTGAGGGTTTTCACACATAGGTCATCATGATCGTTTGTCTGCAACGTCAGTGGCGTTTCTCCGGGCTCTGGTGGCGCACATAACACACCAGAAGATGAGCCGAGGACTTTTTCAATACCCTGTTTCAGTAATGCCGCATCCCCCGGCTGCCCCTGTTGAAGCAGATAACCCATCGCACAAAGGTGAGCGAGACTGTCTCCCTTCTTCGAACGTCCGGCGACGGCTGCCACTCCGATAAAGCACCCATAAACGGCCCGGGTCAAAGCAACATAAAGTAATCGCAGATCTTCCGCCAGACGTTCCTTTTCCGCCTGAGACATTGCAAGATCCGAACGGAATAAATCTAATATCACTTTGTCTTGTTCATCATCATGATATTTCGCTTCTGCAGCCTCACGAAAATTCATGGCAAACGGCAGGAACACCAAATCAAACTCAAGCCCTTTGGATTTATGAATCGTGATGATTCTGACCAGGTTTTTCTCTGATTCGAGACGCTGAATATATTCATCCTGATGCGACAACCCCTGTAATGAATCTTCGATAGATTGTGTCAGCCAGCGGGCCAAACCGTGAGCACTATCTGTTTCTGAGGCAGCCTGCTGCAACAGCTCACTGATATGCATGTAATCCGTCAGCATCCTTTCGCCGTCAGAATGCCGGAGCCATCTTTCGGCTAACTGCCGCTGATAAAGCACAGTGCGCAGCATCGGCTGAATCCCTTTATCGGACCAAATCTGACGATACGCTTTAAACTCACGAATGACCTGCTCCCACAGCAACTCGTCAGTATTGAGCTGATCGAGTTCAAAAATTTCCAGCATGAAAAATGCTGAAGCCAGTGCAGCCTTTAACAATCGCTCATTTTCCGGAGCAAGCACTGCCTGCAGCAAGCGCAGAATGTCCCGGGCAACGCCACCGGTAAAAACACTGTCCCGGTTGGATAAATAAACACTGGCGATTCCCTGTTTTGCCAGTGCGGATTTGATCATATGTCCTTCATGTCCGGTACGAACCAGCACAGCAATATCTCCGGCCTGCACCGGCTGTTTCTTTTGACCGGATATCAAATGGCAGCGCCCCGCATCAGACGCCTGTAAAATCGTCTGAATCTGCGCCACTGTCGCACCGGTCATCTGTTGCATGTATTCCTGCTTCATCAGGTAACTTTCCTGATGATCCGGCCACCACCAGGTCATTGCCGGCTGTTGTTCATTCTCCAGCTCCCAATAACGCTCTTTGGCACCCGGCGCCGCAGAAACCGGAATGAAAGGAATATCATTTTCATAAATAAATGCCCGGGAAGCTGAAAGAAACAACTGGTTCACCGCCATCACCATGTCATAACCAGAACGCCAGTTCGTTGCCAGAGTGAAGTGAGAAGAGACCTGTCTCCGTGCCTTCATGTAAGTGAAAATGTCCGCCCCCCGAAAGGCATAAATCGCCTGTTTCGGGTCACCGATCATCAACAGCCCGGTGTCAGTTTCACCCGAATAAATCTGACTGAAAATATGATATTGCAGTGGGTCGGTATCCTGAAACTCATCAATCATCGCGACCGGATATAAACCCCGGATCCGCTGTGCTAACAGCTGTTGATGATCATTTTTTAATGCAACGGAAAGATAAGCAAGCAGGTCATCAAAAGATAACCATTGTTTCTCCTGTTTGGTCCGGGCCAGAATTCGGCGACACTCTTTTATCGCATGAGCCAGCAAGGGCGCCTTCAATGAAACGGGTTGTGCCAGAAAATCCTCAATGGCATCAAATACCGGATGGCTGGGTGGTTCCCCCTTCGGTGTTTTTTCAACAAGCACCTGACGGGAAAAGCGTTCCAGCTTATCGGGAATGTCATAGCTGTTGGTTTCTTTTGCTGCCCAGGCAGAAACCTGCTCAATCCACGCAGGCAGGGATTTTTTGGTATAACTGCGTTTATTCACACCTGAGTCGGCAATTAAGCCCTGAAATTCATGACAACTCTGCCGCCACTGCTGCTTTAATGTTTCAATGCGGGACAGATTTTGCTGATGGAGAGACTCAAGGTCTGTCACAGGAAACGATACGGATAAGTGTGGTTCGCTGCCGGATAAATATAAGCCAATGTCATCCAAAAGATGAGAAGGCGTCGGCCAAAGCTGGCGGACCTGTTCTGCCAGTGTCAAAGACAAACCATAGAAATTACAACGCCAGAAATCAGCCACTGCCATCACTTTTAAACGACTTTCATCTGTAATAAATTCATGCTGAAAACGGCTTCCTGATTCAAACGCATTCTGAACCAGCATTCGCTGACAAAAACCATGAATGGTATAAATAGCGGCCATATCCATATCCCGCTCTGCTTGCAGCAAAACCTGTGCAGCCCGGCCGTGATCTGCCGTCTCTTCCAGCAGTGAGCAAAGAAACGGATCCTCACTTTCTCCACGGGTAAAGGCCAGACGGGCCTGATGAATCCGTTCACGAATTCGTCCGCGTAACTCAGCGGTTGCAGCCTCTGTAAATGTGACCACCAGAATTTGCCCGACAGACAAAGCCTGCGGGTGGGCTGACATTTTATCGCCATGGCCCAGCAACAGACGTAAATACAATCCGGTAATTGTGTATGTCTTCCCTGTACCGGCCGATGCCTCTATCAACCTCATTCCGGATAAAGGGAACACAAGCGGATTCAGATGAGTAATGTTATTTTCCGGCATTTTCAACCATATACCTCGGTAAAACTTAGAGCGTGTTTAATCAGAATAAGATTGTGATCAAACTAATAAAAAAAGACTAAAGTAATGATTATGTAAAATGACATCATGGGGAGTGAGATCTGACTCACGGTTAATGAGTGATTCTGTCATTAAGATGCTCCCCATCGTCTCAGGACAACAAATTTATGGTCCCTCTGACCTGTGGCCGTACAGTAAACACCCTACAATATAATGATTTTCTGACGGCCACCCTACACTCATTCACTCAGCTTCTCTCGCATGCAGTCTGGCTTTTTTCATGACTTTTAACATATATGCCTGTACCTCTTCCGATAGTGTATCTGACCATTCCGGCCATACGCGGGAAATATAGGGTGAATCGCATTCTCCGGGAATTTTCAGATTCCCCAGAAAAGTTTCTGCCATTTTTTTTGCTGCCTTTTCATTATCTTCCTGCCATTGTCCCTGCTTATCCATATTCGCTTCAACACCGGCCAATACCGTTTTGGGGAAATAAGGTAACGGCTGATTCATCCCTTTGAGATAAAGCGCCAATAGTTCATCAATCAGCGACATCGCCTCTGCAGCATCGTTCATCTCATCAAAAACCAGATGCCTGATTCCGGCTTTTTTCTCGTAGCCAATCAAATGAGTCGGGCATGAACACCCCATTGCGGCCATCATCAGATGCTCAATCCAGCCGGCGAGATAATCCTGAGAACGAACTTTTCCGCTGCGGTACCGGACCAGACCGCTCTGGTAACGGCGAGAAATCCAGCCCACAATCCGGATTCCGCGGTTTTCTCCCAAAACAGCGGAAAGAAGATTGACCTCCTGATCCGGCAACGGCTCACGACATAAATCCCGCAGTGCATCAACCATCTGGTTTGCCTGCTCCAGATGGTTGGCAAACTCAAGCTCTCCGAATGCGCCCACCGGTAAAAGTCCCTGAGCCCGTTTGGTTTTCATATAATCTTCTGCCCGCGAGGCCGAAGATTCCTTATCGCCGGCCTCTAACAGAACCGCCACCAGCTCATCACGAAGCTGATAGCTTTCAAGACCATTGAGTGCAAAAGGCTCTTCATCATCCATGACCAGCAAAGATGACTCAAAAACAACCCTTAACCGCCGGTTAAAAAAGTATTTAACCGGCAGATGCCAGAAGCGCTGAAACTCACTTAAATCCAGCTCTGCCGGAAAAGTGAGATCCGCCAGATAATCGGGAAGTTGCTCCGGAATAGCTGGCGTGCCGGGTTCATCACCTCTGGCAACCGGTAACCATTCCCGGGCATAACTGCCCGGATACTGGCTGAATGTTTTCCGGCTGTAAGGTACCATGGCATGGTCAATCGTCAGATACTCCGCCAGTTTTTTTCCGGAAAGATCAACTGGCAGGTCTTCATCACCGGATAAACAGTAATTCTGGCAGCAGTATTCCATCAGCTCGGTCACCAGCACCGACGGCTGACATGATGAGTTATCCCGGACCGACTGACCCACATAACTGATGTAGAGTCGTTCTCTGGCTGACAACAGCGCTTCAAGAAACAGGTAACGATCGTCATCTCTTCTGGAACGATCACCCGGTCTCGGTTGTTCTGCAATCAGATCAAATCCTTCCGCCGGCATATTTCGCGGATAAATACCGTCATTCATTCCCAGTAAACACACAACACTAAACGGGATAGAACGCATTGGCATTAATGTACAGAAATTCACCTGTCCGGCCAGAAAACGTTGACTACCCCGGACACCAGACAGTTGATCCGTTAAATGCCGGACCATCACTTCTGCTGAAACAGCCCGGTCATAACCGGCATCGTCCAGGTTCTCATTCATTCGGGCCAGCGTATCCCGGATACTTTGAAAAATGACTTCTTCTTCCACTGAAGGTGCAAAAAAATCATCCAGCAATGTATTAAGCAGCTGACGCCAGTCATGAATTTCTCTGGGTTGACCCAAAATAGTCCGGTAATGACGAATCCGGCTGATAAACGCAGCAAGTTTGCCGGCCAGCACCGCTTCCAGTCCCTGAACTTCGTTAAAGGGGGCAACGATCCAGGAGCCATACTCAAATACATCGACCGTATGAGACATCGCATAGCCCGACAGCATGCGCTCTATCCCGAATTCCCAGGTATTCTGATGGGTTGCCGGCAACCCCAGAGTACGGGCTGTCTCTTCATTCAGCCCCCAGCGAATTCCGGATGCCTTCACCCAGCTCCGTGCTTGTTCAAACTCCGCTTCAGAAATATCAAAACGGCCCATCATGGCTGGCGTTTCAAGTAACTCAAGTAGTTCAGAAGACAGACAACGCGATTCCGGCAGTTGGATCAGACGAAGAAATGCCTGCAGAACCGGGCTTTCACGATCAGCCGTCCGGTCAGAAATCGAGAAAGGAATAAACCGTTCTCCGGGCGCATTACCGAATACCGCCTCAATCGCCGGACTGTAAGTATTGATATCAGCGACCATGACAATCATGTCACGGGGTTTTAAATCCGGGTTGGTATCAAATAACGTCAAGAGTGCATCATGCAAGACTTCGACTTCCCGCATGGCACTATGGCAAACATGTACAGAGAGAGAATAATCACCTTGATGAATACGTTGTTTATGCTGGCTCGACGCTAAAACTTCATCATTCTGATGCATTTCAAGATGCAGGATATCGGCCTGAATCTGATGAAGCAGACTGTCGCGGGGAGCTTCGATAAAAAATTCATGTTCTTCACATTCAAGCTGAGAAAGCAGATACAGGTGATCCCGTCCCAGTTTGCCCATCGACGCCAGCAAGCTATTCCCGGTCATCAGATCAAGATGCAATTCATCTTCTGACGGTATGTGCCCTTCTTTCAGTAAAGTACCTGACTTACCTGTGATGAGCCTGCCCTGTTGTAGCATCAGCGACTGACGATGTTTATTCGCCAGTCTTGCCAGATATCGCTGATCCCGGATATCTCCCCAGTAATAGCGACAAGGATTTGTCAGCATCAGGTGAACATCAATATGTGCCCCTATTGCGTTAAATATTTCCAGATAGTGAGGTGGGAGTGCAGTAATCCCAAAGATGAATAAACGTTTTGGTAATACGCCTTCCGGCACCAGGCCCTTTTGAAGCGATTCAATAAAAGTCTGATAAAGATTAGCCCGGTGATAATGGGAGTGCCCCTGAGAAAGGGTCTCCTGATATAAACGCTGCCACAGTAACGACTGCCATTCATGTTTCCCTTTCAGTTCGGCAACAACCTCCCCGGCTTCCCATTTCTCGACCCAGTCAGCCCTGTAAACCAGATAACCATCGAATATATCAGCAATTTTTTCTGCCAGCTGGTAACACTTGAGATCCGAACCATCTTTTTCAAGATATTGCTGCAGCGGCTGGAATTGTGGCATATCCAGCATATGCGGCAACGTCTGCATAATTTTCCAGATGAGCGCATTTTTATTAAAAGCACTGCGCTGAGGCACATCCGGTAACACTGACGTATAGAGTTCCCAGATAAAAGCCGCCGGCAGCGGAAAAGCCAGATTTGCAGCCACACCAAACTCTTCTGCCAGCGCCATTTTCAGCCATTGTGACATACCAGAGCTCTGCACCAGTATCTGCTCTGTATCAAACGGATGCGCTAAAGGTTCATTTCTGATCAAATGAAGCAGAATAATTTTCAGGGTATCCAGTTGATTGGAATGATAAACAGTAAACAAGGCCCCATCCGGAAAAATCAGAGATACGAATGTGTATCAGAATAGCATAAGCCTTTCTCAACCCGAACAGATTAGGGTCAGTTGGGTATAACAGTATTTCAGACTCTGGCTTGATCAAAACCTTAAAATCCCTAAGATGATGTTTTACTGCCGCTGATAAGCATTGTGCTCTATGTATCATATATCCCTGAGACAACTTCATATTTTTACCGCCATTACGCAGCATGAAACATTAACTCAGGCATCCGAGGCCCTATTTTTGTCTAAAGCTGCCGTCAGTATGTCGCTTGCAGAACTGGAGAAGCAGCTGGGACATGTGTTATTTGACCGGGTCAATCACCGGCTGATTCTGAATCAGGAAGGAAAAAAACTGCTGCCTCTTGCCGATGAACTGCTGCACAGGACCAATGATATTCAGCAACTGTTTGATAATGAAAACAACCTGACCGGTCAGGTCAGAGTTGGTGCCAGCGATACGATTGGCAATCAGGTCGCGCCATGGCTGCTCAGTGCATTCAGACAAAATTTCAGGCATACATCCCAAACGTTGTTTATTTCTAATTCAGCCCTGATTTGTCAAAAGCTGGTTGACTACGAACTGGATATCGCCCTGATTGAGGGAAAAACCCAACATCCGGAACTCATTGCAGAGCAATTCAGCCACGATCAAATGTGCATCATCAGCTCACCGGATCATCCGCTGGTCAGCCATTCCAATATTCAGCTGGCAGATTTTGAAAACAGCAACTGGGTGTTAAGAGAAGCCGGATCAGGCTCCAGAGAGTTTTTTCTGAGAACCGTCGCCCCCCGTCTGGAACGATGGCAGGAGACATTTCAACTCAATACAACAGAAGCTTTAATCAACAGCGTCGCTGCAAATCTTGGGTTTGGCTGCCTCTCCGAACTGGCTGCGCAATCCGCACTGAAAGACGGACGGGTCGTTCGTCTTTCAGTGCCTCTCAATATGCGGCGGAGATACTGGTTGCTGGTTCATAAAGAGAAATACCAAAATCCGTTACTGAAACATTTTATCCGGTTTTGCTTTGAATGGCCGGTCAATGATTCAGTTTAATTTGAAATGATCAGACACATGAAATACTGTATAAAAGAACAGTAACTATCAATAATCACATAGAGGAAAAACCATGACTGTAATCGTCAAGTATGTGGTAGAGCGCAACGGAGAAGAAAAAATGACTTTCACTTCCAAGGCCGAAGCAGACGCTTATGACAAAATGCTGGATATGGCAGATGAACTGTTTACTTTACTTGGCCAGAGTGAGCTGCTGGATAACGAAGAAAAACAGGAAGAACTGGCCTTATATCTGGCGAAGCACAAAGAAGAGGTTTTATATGCTCTCGGTGCGAAACGTAAACCTGCACCGAAAAAGCCCAAGGCCGTCCCGGAAGATAAGCCGGAAGATACAGACGAACAGGCAGCCTGATACAAAACCATCCCGTGTGGACAGACTGCCCGTTTGAACGCAGCTTCGTCATTAAAAAACGGGAAATATGGATTCTGATTAAAGAGATATATCGGTAAAAAGACAAAACATATCGTTTGACAGACTTTATCTGTCAGAAGACTTTTATCTTTTTCCCGGCTCTTTATCATAACGCCAACATTCAGATTTCGTATTCAACTTACGGCAAAAACGCACAGATACACGGAGATATATCATGTCAGACTTTGCACTTGCTCTTGGGACTGCCACTAAAAACTGTGATAACAAAATCATTGAAGCTTACTTCCCAACGCCAGTTTTCCATCCATCTGCCGCTCTGGTAAAAAGTATCACTGAAATGACAGGGGAAAACGGAAACCATGCCGTTGAAATTTCAGCAGAACAGGCAGCAAAGCTTGCACCGATATTTCTGGCTCATGGTGAAACAACCAGTGCTGAATTTTCTGAAAAAGCATCAAAAGCCTCACAACCACTTGTCCTGGTTGTTCTGCGGACCGATGAGCAACCTCAGTCAGTGGCTGAAGGCTTCCTGAAATTACAACTGATTTCACACCGCCTGGTGCAACCTCACGGGACTGTGCTCGACGGTATTTTCGGCCTGCTTCACAACATTGCGTGGACGAATGAAGGGCCGGTTGACCTGCCAGAACTGGCAGCTCGTCAAATGGAAGCACGCCTGGCCGGAAGAACACTGACGGTAGACTGTGTGGATAAATTTCCGAAAATGGTGGATTACGTTGTTCCGGCCGGGGTACGTATCGCAGATACATCGCGTGTACGTCTGGGTGCTCACGTCGGTGAAGGAACAACCGTCATGCATGAAGGCTTCATCAACTTTAATGCCGGTACAACAGGTGTCAGCATGGTTGAAGGACGAATTTCTGCCGGTGTGATGGTCAATAATGGTTCAGATATCGGCGGGGGTGCATCGATTATGGGCACCCTGTCTGGTGGCGGTAAAGTCGTTGTATCTATTGGGGAAAATTCACTTCTGGGTGCAAATGCTGGTTTAGGATTCCCGCTGGGAGATCGCTGTACAATCGAATCAGGACTTTATGTCACTGCCGGTACAAAAGTTCAGATGTTGGATAAAGATGGCAACCCGGTAGAAATCGTGAAAGCGAGAGACTTAGCCGGTGTCTCTGATCTGCTGTTCCGTCGCAACTCTCAAACAGGTCAGGTAGAATGTCTGGCGAACAAATCAGCGGTTGAGCTGAATGATGAGCTGCACAGTAATAATTAATTGATTCTGATTATATACTTGAGGACACTCATGTATATAAGGCTGGCATTGTCATCATGCCAGCCTTTTTTGTATCTTAAACTGTACCGGAGCAAGCTGAGATGGCATCTCTCAGATTGTTCAGGTATCAATTCATTTTCTGCGGATAATAAAAGAGGCGAGTATGCAAAAATTTATTCAGAAATTACCAAAAATCGAGCTTCATCTGCATATTGAAGGCACGCTGGAACCTGAGCTGATGTTCGAGCTGGCCAAACGCAATCAGGTTGAAATACCATATTCAACCCCGGAAGAAGTAAAAAACGCCTATCAGTTTACTGACTTACAATCTTTTCTGGATATTTATTATCAGGGAGCAAATGTACTTCTTCATGAACAGGACTTTTTTGATTTAACCTGGGCTTATCTTCAGCATTGCCATGAAGAAAATGTCATTCATACGGAAATATTCTTTGATCCTCAAACCCACACAAGCCGGGGGATCCCATTCAAAACTGTGATTCAGGGAATCAGCCGGGCGCTGGAGCAGGCCAGAACTGAACTTGGTATTTCCAGCCAGTTGATCATGTGTTTTCTGCGTCACCTGAGTGAAGAAGATGCGATAGAAACATTCAATCAGGCGCTGCCATATAAAACACTCATTGCAGGTGTAGGTCTGGATTCCTCCGAACAGGGCCATCCACCGGAAAAATTCTCGAAAGTCTTTGCAATGGCAAGAAATGAAGGGTTGCTGACCGTAGCACACGCCGGAGAAGAAGGTCCGGCCGAAAATATTATCACAGCCATCAATGACCTTGGGGTAAGCCGGGTGGATCACGGTGTCAGATGCGTTGAGGACAAAAAACTGGTCCGGCAATTAGCAGAAACCCGAATGCCGCTGACTGTCTGCCCACTCTCCAATATCAAACTTTGTGTGTTTGAGAACATGCAGCAACACAACATAACAGATCTGCTGAAAAAAGGCCTGTGCGTGACAATTAACTCAGATGATCCCGCTTATTTTGGTGGTTACATGAACGCTAATTTTATGGCAGTTGCCGGTGCACATGAATTAAATAAAAATGAACTGGCTCAGTTCACATTGAATGCAATTGAAGCCAGTTTTATCACAGAGGAAGAGAAAGATGCAATGACCAAACTCGTTCTTGATTATCTGGCCACTGCACATTGATGAAGCGCGTATTGATGAAGCGTATTCAGCTTGCCTGAGTACTGCTTTAAGATGCCAGAAGCAGTAGTTTCGGCAACGGCTGTTTTGAATCTCTCAGATATTTTGTTCTTCCTTTCAGCCGTACTTTTCAGCTTAAAATCTTTTATTGACAAACATCACAATAAAATTATGCATTTCACAGCGAATCATTCAGCTTTCAGCCGATTCATCGCCTAAAATTAGTACATAAGGATCCAAAATGTATTGAATCAAGGGGAAAGCTCATGGGTGAAATGCAACATGACTCTCGGCAACCAGAAAAATTTAAAAGTCTGAACTCACAACTCGCCCGGCTTCATGAGAGCATTTGCACAGAAATTCCTCAGATCGTCCGGGTCTCGTTTGCAATTTATGACCAAATGACTGATCACCTTAAAACTTATGCTGACAGCACACCAAAAGGAGAGATTCTGATTCATTATGAGTATCCGCTGAGTAAAATCCCGTCATTGAAAGAATGTGCAGAACAAAACACAAACCGGTATATCAATAATTTGTATAAACGCCTGGAAAAAGAGAGTCATCATAACAACTGGTTAAGAGCACAGAACTTTTCATCCTCTTTTGCTTCCCCCACTTACTACAATGGCGATTTTATCGGCTTTATTTTTATTAATGCATCGGAGGATTTTATATTTGATGAATCATCAGACAGAATTCTTGCTCCCTATCTGGAACAGATCAGAGAAGCCGTTCTCAAAGAATATCAAATCATTCACGCTATCTTAAAAGAAACTGAAGAGATTCTTCAGCGCAATCCAAAACACTTCAAACAGGCGAAAGATCATCAGGAAAGAATGTACTTTTTTACCAAGGTGATAGCTCAGGGCCTGACCGAAGTTTACCAATTGGATGATGAACAGATTGATTTCATCACCCTGTTTTCCCGGCTTCATGACATCGGCAAACTGTCACTTCCCTGTGATTTGCTGACAAAACCGGGAGCGCTTGCGAGCCTCGAAAGGAAACAGGTGACGGGTCACATAGAGAAAGGGGTTGAGATCATCAATAAAATTCTTCCCGGATCTGAATGTGATAATCATGCGTGTATCGCTATTCTTAAAGATATCATGGCATACCACCATGAACTGATGGATGGTTCAGGATACCCACATCGCTTAAAAGGTCAGGACATACCAGTGTCGGCACGCATTATTACCGTCGCCAACATATTTGATGCATTGACCAGTCACCGTCCATACAAACAAGCCCGCTCTGTGCCGTTTGCCTTGCTTGAGCTGGAGAAAATGGTCGCAGAACAAAAACTGGATCGTCATTGCGTCAATGCTTTAAGGAATAATCAGGAATATCTGAAAAAAGTCATTGAGAAATATCCGGAACCCGATCCCAGCAGTTTGTCTGACACCTACTACACATAAACACGCACCGGAATGATATCCGGCCATCACACAATAAAAAATGGAACGGAGCCTGATGATGGGTGATAACAATGCACATGAGGAGTTACTGGTAACACCTGACGAGTATCTTCTGAAATGGGCTCAGTCCCGCCCGGATGATATTTATCTGAAACAAATCAAACACAGGAAATTCGAAACTTATACGTTTTCACAAGTTGCAGACCATGCGTTACGTCTTGTCACTGCACTACAAAATCAGGGACTCAAACCTCAGGATAAAGTGGCCATCATTTCGAAAAACTGTGCAGAATGGTTCATCTGTGATTTGGCCATGATGCTGGGAAATTTTATCAGTGTTCCGGTATTTCCGACCGCCAACTTTGAAACTATTGATTACTGCATCAGCCATAGTGAATGCCGGGCTGTTTTTGTCGGTAAATTAGATGATACACAAACAACCCGGCAGATTCTGGATAAGCATCAACAGCTTTACAGCATCGCTTTACCCTATTCTTCTGCCCCGGATTGCCAACATCAATATTCAGACCTTATTCAACAATGTCACCCGGCAGCAGTTATCCCAAAACATGACAGAGATGACATCATGTCAATTGTCTATACTTCCGGGACATCAGGAACCCCCAAAGGAGCTATGCTGAGTTATGGCGCATTTTTCTGGGCAGTCCGCCAACTGACGAATTTAATTTCGGTCCATATTCAGGATCGCTTATTCTCTTATTTACCCCTTTCTCATATCACCGAGCGGGTTTATATATTTGGCGTCTCAATCATGACGGGCGTTCAAACTGCCTTTCCTGAGTCTCTGGATACCTTTATCGAAGATGTCAGGATGCAGCGCCCGACCCTGTTCATTTCCGTTCCCCGTTTGTGGACACTCTTTCAGCAACGTATTCTGGATAAACTCCCGCAAAACCGTTTGAATTTACTGTTAAAAATTCCCTTCATCAACCAGATCATCAAACACAAAATAGCACGGGGACTGGGACTGGATAAGGCAAGAATTCTGGGCTGTGGCTCAGCACCTGTATCGCCCGGACTACTGTTCTGGTATGACAAAATTGGCTTGCCCATTACAGAAGCATGGGGAATGACCGAATTGCTTGGGCTCAGTACTCTCAACTATCCATATCATCAAAACAAAATAGGTACAGTCGGTATCGCGGCGCCCGGTATTCATCTCAAAACAAATGAAGAGGGTGAAGTTCTGGTACAAAGTCCCGGTGTGTTTTCCGGATACTATAAAAATGAGTCCGCAACCAGGTGTATCTTTGATCCCGATGGATGGATGAAAACCGGTGATATGGGCATGATAGATTCTGAAGGATATCTGAGTTTATCCGGCAGAAAAAAAGACACCTTTAAAACAGCAAAAGGTAAATTTGTTTCACCGGTTCCTATCGAAAAAGCACTGTATCAGGCAGGGCGTTTTGAAATGCTGTGTTTGATTGGTCCGGGACTTCCGGGTCCTGTTCTGCTTGTTGTCCCCCATGAGTTTCCTGACTTTGACCGGCAAAGGTATGAGCGCTCAACCGACAGAATCATTCAGCAAATCAACCAGCAACTACAGGCCCACGAGCAAATCAAAGGTGTCCTGATGATTCAGGAGCCGTGGACAATAGAGAACGGCATCCTGACGCCTACTCTGAAAATTAAACGATTTTTGCTTGAAAAAAAATATCATGAACTGGGATATCAATGGCCGGAGAACAGGCTGATACTGTGGGAAGACGAAATTCAGGAACAGTCTCCGGCTTTTCATGGTTAATCCCAGAATGGACGTTCTGACTCTTTTTTCATCATATTCCGATCAATACCAAGGTCGTCATACAATGATTCGGGCAGTTCCTTCAGCTGTTTCCGGGTACGGTAATTTTGTATCCATATTTTTACTATGGCAAAGATATCCTTAACTATGGTTCGGGGAGAGTTCGATAAAACTGAATCGTATCTTTCCGGCTTATTCAATAGCTCATTCATAATGACTCCTTGATTATCGTTGATTTCATGAGCAATAATCACAAAGTTATCAATGACCCACAAACGATAAAAATTTCCATTCAGTTAAGGAATTCTTAAGTGAAAGAACGACTTCCTCCTCTGCAGGCACTGTACTACTTTTATGTTGCGGCTGAGACCGGCAGTTTTAAACTTGCAGCCGGCCAGCTATTTGTCAGTGCGGCGGCTGTCAGCCAGCAAATTCGTCAGCTTGAAGACTGGTTCAAATGTGATTTATTCGTCAGGCAACACAGACAGGTTCAACTGACCAATGAAGGCAAATTGTTATATCAGTCTGTTAGCAAGGGGTTTAGTGAAATTAAAAATGGCGTGAGATTATTAACTCAGGATCCCGATCCCGGACGTCTTTCTATTTCAACAATTCCATCTTTTGCCCAACACTGGCTGGTCCCGCGTCTCCAGCTTTTCCGTCAACAACATCCGGATATGTTGTTACTGGTTGAACCTGTCAGCCAACTGGCTTCATTTGAGGATTCTTCTCTCGATATTTGCATCCGCTATGGGAAAGGTAACTATGACAATCTGGATTCCATTCTGCTGATGGATGAAGTCCTTTATCCGGTTTGTCACCCTTTGTACCAGCAGCAACATCAGATTCATGATATCGATGATCTCTACCGGGCCGATTTGATCGAAGATATGTGGCCGGATATGAATTGGGCGCTGTGGCTCGAAACGGTTGGTGCGAATCATGCTTCGGCAGCCAGACCTACCCTGAAATATAATGGTGCCCTCTATGTTCTTGAAGGTGCTTTATCGGTTCAGGGGGTTGGACTTGCCAAACATAGCATGGCTTACCGGTTAATTCAGGAAGGGAAGCTGGTCAGAATCGGGCAAAAGAGCACCCGGTCCAGATATAGCTATTATTTGTGTGGTCCGGAAAGTTATATGAAAAGAGAAAAGATAGTCCTGTTCCATCGCTGGTTGAGTGAACAGATTGAGCACTTCCGGAAACAATATCCTCACCAGACAGAAGTTGTTTCCCTGTAGCCATATCATACCATTCTAAGTCATTTTCTGATCTGGATATATCTGGTTCCGCAAACCACTCAAGCCATCCATGGGCGCTTAAACAAGGGCATGACAGAAACAAAAAAGCCCGCCATCAAAGGCGGGCTGTATCTATTCAGTCAGAATGAAGAATGAATTACTTCGCTTCTTTTCTTGCTTTCACTTCAGCAATAACTTCTTCTGCAACGTTTGCAGGACATGGTGCGTAGTGAGAGAACTCCATAGAGAACTGACCACGACCAGAAGTCATTGTACGCAGGTGACCGATATAACCAAACATTTCTGAAAGTGGGACATCAGCTTTAATACGTACACCTGTGACGCCTGCTTCCTGATCTTTGATCATACCGCGACGACGGTTCAGGTCACCAATCACATCACCAACGTGATCTTCTGGTGTGAACACGTCAACGTGCATGATTGGCTCAAGCAGTTGCGCGCCCGCTTTTGGAATAGACTGACGGAAAGCGCCTTTCGCTGCGATTTCAAATGCAATTGCAGATGAATCCACCGCGTGATATGCACCATCAAACAGTTCAACTTCAACATCAAGCACAGGGAATCCGGCCAGAACACCTTCTTGCATCATGCTTGCAAAGCCTTTTTCAACTGCTGGCCAGAATTCTTTAGGAACGTTACCGCCCACAACAGTTGAAGAGAACGTGAAGCCACTGCCAGTTTCGCCAGGCTTGATACGGTAATCGATCTTACCGAACTGACCAGAACCACCAGACTGTTTCTTATGCGTATAGCTATCTTCAACAGGCTGTGTAATTGTTTCACGGTAAGCAACCTGTGGCTGACCAACTTCCAGCTCAACACCGTAAGTACGCTTCAGGATATCGACTTTGATATCCAGGTGAAGTTCACCCATACCTTTCAGGATGGTATCGCCAGTTTCTTCATCCGTTTCAACCTGGAATGAAGGATCTTCTGCAACCATTTTACCGATCGCGATACCCATCTTCTCAGATGCGCCTTTATCTTTAGGCTTAACAGCAATCTCGATAACAGGTGTTGGGAAGATCATTGGCTCAAGTGTACATTCATGCTTAGGATCACACAGAGTGTGACCAGTCTGAACATTCTTCATACCAACAACAGCGATGATATCACCCGCCTGCGCTGAAGAAATTTCGTTACGATCGTTTGCATGCATCTCAACCATACGGCCGATACGCTCAGTTTTACCCGTTGCTGAGTTCAGGATTGTGTCACCTTTGTTCAACTTACCTGAGTAGATACGGATAAAGGTCAGGGCGCCGAAACGGTCATCCATGATCTTAAATGCAAGTGCACGTAGTGGCTCATCTGCATCAACTTTAGCAACTTCACCAGTTGCTTCACCCGTATCTTTATCAGTCAGTGGCTGAGGTTCAACTTCTGTTGGTGCCGGCAGATAGTCAACAACACCATCCAGCATTGGCTGCATACCTTTGTTTTTGAATGCAGAACCACAGAAAGTCGGGAAGAATGCAAGATCACGAGTCCCTTTACGGATACAAGCTTTCAGTTGCTCAACAGTTGGTTCTTCACCATCCATATAAGCCATCATCAGCTCATCGTCCTGTTCAACCGCTGTTTCAATCATCATTTCACGGTATTCAGCAGCTTTATCAGCATACTCAGCAGGAATATCTTCAAGTGTGTAGTTTTCTGGCTGACCAGACTCATCCCAGATCCACGCTTTCATGTTCAGCAGATCAATCACGCCTTTGAAGTCATCTTCAATACCGATAGGCAGAGTCATCACAAGTGGGTTTGCACCCAACACGTTTTTCACCTGTCCAACAACACGGTAGAAATCTGCACCCATACGGTCCAGCTTGTTCACGAAGATCAAACGGGCAACGCCTGATTCGTTCGCATAACGCCAGTTTGTTTCTGACTGAGGTTCAACACCACCAGAACCACAGAACACACCAACACCGCCATCAAGAACTTTTAGTGAACGATATACTTCAACAGTAAAGTCCACGTGTCCCGGAGTATCGATAATGTTCAGGCGGTGGTCTTTCCAGAAACAGGTTGTTGCTGCAGACTGGATAGTGATACCACGTTCAGCTTCCTGCTCCATGAAGTCAGTAGTAGCAGCGCCATCGTGAACTTCACCGGTACGGTGGATTTTACCAGTTAGCTTAAGGATACGCTCGGTAGAGGTAGTTTTACCCGCATCTACGTGAGCAAAAATACCAATGTTTCTGTACTTTGATAAATCAGTCATTGTCTTACTCTGTTAATAAGGTATAAATTGCGCGCAGAGTATATCATAATCTATCCAGACTGATAGCCCTGCATGCACTTTGGTTAAAAATAATTTCAGTCGGTGACCAGATAGTCATTACAGGCTGTTTCAAACGACTGATTCTTTGTTGAGTGATACAAATGCATCACCTTTTAAATATGTTTTTACTCTATAACGCATCAAAGGCTTCTATTGCCTCTGAAAGTTTTTTCACCGGATGAATCTGCATACCGGATATACCACCTTTGGGCATATTTGCCGCCGGAATTACCGCGGTTTTAAAGCCGTGTTTAAAGGCTTCATTCAGACGCTCTTGCCCGCTGGGAACCGGACGAATTTCGCCAGCCAGCCCCACCTCTCCAAATATAACGACATCTTTTGGCAAAGGACGATCCCGGAAACTGGAAAGCAGAGCCATCACCAAAGCCAGGTCAGCACTGGTCTCAGTCACTTTAACGCCACCGACAACATTCACATAAACATCCTGATCGGCCATCATCAGTCCACCATGTTTGTGCAAGACCGCTAAAAGTAGTGACAACCGGTTTTGTTCCAGACCAACAGCCACCCGGCGAGGGTTTGCGAGCTGAGAATAATCGACAAGTGCCTGAATTTCAACCAGCAAAGGACGAGTTCCTTCCCAGATCACCATCACAGAGCTACCTGACGTTTCTTCTTCCCCTCTGGACAGAAATATAGCAGAAGGATTACTCACCTCCTTCATTCCATGCCCCGTCATGGCAAACACGCCCAGCTCATTCACGGCACCAAAGCGGTTTTTATGGCTTCTGAGTGTCCGGAAGCGGCTATCAGTACCACCATCGAGCAAAACAGAACAATCAATAATATGTTCGAGCACTTTAGGTCCGGCAAGCGTGCCGTCTTTAGTCACATGGCCGACAATAAACACAGCAACATTATTCTGCTTGGCATAACGTGTCAGTGCTGTCGCAGACTCACGCACCTGAGCCACACTGCCCGGAGACGACTGAACATCAGAAACATGCATCACCTGAATCGAGTCAATGACCATAATTCCGGGACGTTCTTTCTCTGCAAGCTGACATATTTTGTCAACACTGGTCTCTGACAACATTTTCAGGTGTTGTTTTGGCAGTTCAAGCCGGGATGCCCGCATTGCCACTTGTTGCAACGATTCTTCTCCGGTGACATACAACGTCGGCATGGTATTCGCCAGATAGCACATCACCTGTAATAATAAGGTGGATTTTCCTGCACCGGGACTTCCCCCGATGAGAATCGCAGCACCCGGGACAATACCGCCCCCCAACACCCGGTCAAACTCTTTAAATCCACTGGTAAAACGGGGAACTTCCTGCAGGTCTATCTCTGCCAGTACCTGTACTTTTGACTCTGACAGAGTGCCGGAGTATCCCGTCAGGCGCTCATTTCTTGCAGCCTGCGGTGATGCAGGCATTCTGACTTCTGTAATTGTGTTCCATGATCCACATGCATTACATTGACCTTGCCATCTTGGAAAATCGGCTCCACAATCATTACATACATACGCTCTTTTTAATTTAGCCATGCTTCCCCGGTAAATTATTTAATGTGATCCAGAAAACAATTTAAATTTAACATGTTTTGAAATATAACAAGATAACACTAAAGATCGATTAAAAAAGTCGATAATGATATTCAGGCCGGAAACTTGATAAGAATATGCAACAATCTGAAATATTGTCTCTTGCGGAAAAGCTCATACCCATTTACAACACAGAAGAGTTTGAACAGATTTTGTCTCAGATTACCAAGGGGCAACCACCATCTGTAAAACTACTGGTAAAAATGGAGCTGAACAGAAAAATGGCACCATGTTCCAAGCCTGTTGATTTAAGGGGGCGGGTTCAGGGTGAGTGCAGAGAATATATCCTGGATGGTCTGACTCACTGGCTCGATGATGTTGCTTTTAACGACTATCACAAAAACGTAAATAAGTTTGGTCGTTATACAGAAGGTGTCTGGGAAGCGTTATACAACACCAGAAACAACTTCCGGGTGATGAATGAAAAGCCAAACGGCTCAAAAGAAGATCTCTCAACTGCTGATAATCCGTTTCTCGTGGAAATCATTGATTTAGGTTATGATTTATTGCGTCAGGAAAACCGGCTGAAATTCTCATCTCAGGCAGAAATAAAACTTGCCAACGGTCAGCTGGTCAATGCGCTGACTGTCGATTTATCTCCTTCGGGCGCAAAACTGAAAGTCCCGGCTGCATTTGATTATAAACTTGGAGAAGTCATTCATGTCCGGTTTACCGAGCTGGATAAGAAAACAGAAATACAGGGATTATATCAACCGATAGAATACCGGTTAATCGGCGTCGATGAGTCCTTTGAAAATGATGCGGTCAAATTTCTCCGCATCAAAAAACTGACTGATTCTGATCTGATTGAATATGTGATTGAAGAGCAATTAAAAAATGAAAAACAAAAGCTCCGGCATGACAATCAGGATAAAATTATCCGGGCCAGAACCCGTGCTTATGAACATATGTTTTTAAAACATGCCTGTCAGCTGCCGGTTTTTTTCAGTAAAGATGAACTAAAAGTTGTTCTGCTTACGGAAAGTAATCACGCGCTCTGGCATTACTGGCATGATGAGAGAAATCAGCAAACACTGAGTAATCTGTTTACCCCGCAGAGAATGAGGTTGCTCACCCGTTCAGGCGTTTCTGAAAGCAGTAATACGATTTATGCCTTTAAGCATACACATCAGGACAAAACTTTGTTCTTTTCGATGATGAAGCCTGAAGCGAACCCGCAGCTCAGGAAGCTTTTCTGGCATCTTGGCGCAAAGAAAGAGTCATGGCGTGCCTTCCGTTTTTCAATTTATGAACTTTCAGAAAGTGAGCGAAAGACTTTATCCACTAAGTCGCCAGAACTTACGAAACATTTATCATCTCTCACCCACTGCGGTATTCTTCAGGAGATTTCTAACACCGATAGTGCGAAAGATTACCTGCTTTCTGAGCAGCCAAATCTTCCCGGCGCAGAGTTAAACCAGTTCAGACATCCACGGAAAGCATTACATTCGCCAATCTCTGTCTTCTTTGATGCCAGGACACAACGTAAAGAACCCCGGTATAATCTGCATTCACCACTGGAAATGACACTGGAAGATAACACCGTCATCAAAGGGCAAACACTTGATTTATCAAAAAGAGGTTTGAGTCTCCAGCTTGAAAAACCAGCAAAATTAAAAGTCGGAGATCAGGTCACGATTAATTATCTTGAGCTGAAGTTATATGACAATAAATTGCCACTCGATCATGTCTCTTACAATATTGTTCGGGTTGCACCGAATGGTCAGCAGATTCAGCTGGTGATTGAAGAGAGCAGCCAAACGGTCAGAATTATTGCGTTCTTCAGCAAATTAATTGAAAACAATCAGGACCGCCTGACTGAGAGCCTTGAAGTTTTACCCAGTATCACGCTGCTGGAAAACCTACACCACATTTTGCTTAACCGGGTTGTCTGCGCCCCTGTTTTTGTCGAACGTCAGCGTGCAAATCTGAGAGCCGCAGCAATCGGTATCAGTGAACCCCCTTCAGCCTGCCTGACATTGCTGGCAAAACTGGGGCGTGAGAACCTTTTATCGCTGGAGCCCATATTAAAAGGACACACGAATACACTGATGGCCAACCCGATGAGACATATTGATGGCGCGACACCTCAATATTTCGATATCTATCTTTCAGTGAAAAAATTTGGCTCGCAAATTCAATCACTGGAAAGCCGGCTGATTACTGACTTTTCCAGCCATAAAGAAAGAATAGCCTTTATCCACGATGCGCAGGTTTTAGGTGAAATTTTTGTACTCAGATTTTGTGCAATTCCCGTCTTTCACCCGATGACTACCCTGCTCCGTCAGGATCTGGATGAACTGGCAGAAATTAATCTCTATCATGCTAAAAATATAGAAAAATCAATTACATCGCTTGCGGGGTATGCTGAGATTGTTGATATTACAGACGAGGTCCTGAACAGGCTGGAGATTAATAACTAACCCTTGAAACGCTGACTTCCCCGGAACCATAATGATATCCGGGGAAGTCATTTTATCCGGAGACATACGCTATTACTGCAGGCGTATTCCAACTGACAAAATACACATGACGCCCCCCAGATGACTATAACGGATTGCGGACTGCGCAAGTGCTTCGACTTTTGGTTTTGCATGATAGGCAATGCCCAATCCGGCTTCTCCCATCATAGTCAGGTCATTTGCACCATCGCCAATAGCGACCGTATTCTCACGGGGAATCTTGTATTCATTTGCCAGCTGAACCAGAATATCGGCCTTGGTCTGTGCTGAAACAATACTCCCGATAACATGACCGGTCAGTTTTCCCTGTTCAATTTCAAACACGTTGGATTGCGCAAAATCTAATGATAACAGTGTCTTCAGATAATCAGAGAAATATGTAAATCCACCGGAAGCAATCGCCACTTTCCAGTGATGCGCTTTCAACGCAACGACTAAAGCTTCCAGCTCCGGCATCAAAGGAAGCTGACTTCTGACCTGTTCAAGAATTGATGCATCGGCGCCTGCCAGTTTTCCAACCCGCTGGCGTAAACTCTGCTCAAAATCCAGTTCTCCCTGCATCGCCCGTTCTGTCACCGCGGCAACTTCTTCACCGACACCGGCAAGCTTGGCAATTTCATCAATACATTCAATCTGAATCGCCGTGGAATCCATATCCATCAGCAGTAATCCGGGTTGATTGAGATCCGGCAGGTCCGCAGTCAATGCATAATCAATCTGATACTGGTTTAAAACGTCCTGATGTTGTGAGGTTAATTCACCATCCATTAAGACCACATCATATCGCCCAACACGCCATAAGCGGACAATATAGTTTGTCTTGCCTGTCAGACGATCCATTTGTTCGAAAACATCTGGTGTAACATTATCGCCATAAAGGAACCATTGAGCCTTTGTGGGTTCGGGTTGAATAAAACGATCCTGTGATAAACGTCCGGTCAGGGGACTTGTTTCTTCTGTCAACAATGTCTTTTGCGAGTCCATGAAATTCACCTTTAACAAATGTAACCCGACGTTACCCTATTGCAATTTAAAAACGCAAGCATCAATATGGATCTATATGTAATTTCTTTCGGTCAGAACAGATGAACGGTTCATTATTTTCTTTACGGGTCGTTTTACGCATTATTGCTGTATTTTGTCTTGTTGCTATGTTTTTCTTTATGGCAGAAAACAGTGTCATGATAAGTAAAGGCAATGAGCGAATTCAGGCAAATCAGTTAGAAACCCTGACGAAGCTGCTGATCTCGCAGGCTGCATTAACAGCCAGTGAATTTCTGAGTGAGCAGGATGAAAAAAGGCTCAAAGCACTGACAAACCAGTTATCCAAAGATCGCCTGGTATTTGATGCAACCGTTTATGATGCAGAAGGCGTTCTGGTCGCTTCCAGTGATTCAGCACTCAGTGTCAGGGATGTTCTGGGACTGGATACACCACTGCAGACTGCCAGAATCGGCCGTCAGCAACTCGTTGAACCGGTCATTGATGAAGGAAACGTGATTGGTTTTATCCGGATAACCTTTGAAACCGGTAAAGTGACCGCAATCTCAGATCACCATTACCGCAAAAGCGACCGGTACATGTATATGATGATTGTTACCAGCTTTATCAGCGGACTTCTGCTTGCTTTTCTGCTGCGCAAGAAAAGCTATTCACGCAGCTCAGATAATATTTTGCTGAAACATACGGGATAAAGCCTATCCCGTATTAAGCAGTGATATCAGGCCAGAAGTTAAAGAACAGATTCCAGAGCGATTTCAATCATATCATTAAACGTTGTCTGACGTTCCTGTGCGGTCGTCTGCTCACCCGTCTTAATATGATCAGATACGGTACAGATAGTTAAAGCTTTTGCACCGTATTCCGCTGCCACACCATAGATTCCGGCCGCTTCCATTTCTACGCCGATAATGCCGTATTTATCCATGACATCAAACATTTCAGGATCTGGTGTATAGAAGAGTTCGGCAGAAAAAAGGTTACCGACTTTCACCGGGATTCCTTTCTTATTTGCAGCTTCTTCAGCAGCTTTAACCATCTGGTAATCGGCAATAGCGGCAAAATCATGATCCTTAAAACGAATCCGGTTTACTTTTGAATCCGTGCATGCACCCATGCCAATGACAACATCTCTGACGTGAATATCTTTACTGACCGCACCGCAACTTCCCACACGGATAATTTTTTTCACACCAAAGTCTTTAATGAGCTCAGTCACATAAATTGAGCAGGAAGGAATTCCCATACCATGTCCCATGACAGAGACTTTCTTTCCTTTATAAGTGCCGGTGTAACCGAACATATTTCTGACATCACACACCTGAACGACATCTTCCAGAAAAGTCTCTGCGATAAACTTCGCTCTCAGCGGATCTCCGGGCATCAATACAACGTCTGCAAAGTCACCGGGTTCAGCATTGATATGAGGGGTTGCCATAATTATCTCCTATTCAAGTATTCTTCTTATCGCTTTAATCAGTATGAACCAGCATCTGAAGACGTTTTATCAGACATGCCAAGCGTTGAAAGCAAGCTATTTAACAGGCTGGATGCACCAAAGCGATAATGACGACGATCGACATTCTCTTTGCCCAGAACTTCATCCGCAATGGCCAGATAATGCGCTGCTTCTTCGGCAGTACGCACACCACCAGCAGCTTTAAAACCAACCTTATCAATCACACCAAGATCACGAATGACTTCCATCATCATTCTGGCGGATTCTGGCGTTGCATTCACAGGCACTTTACCAGTTGATGTCTTAATAAAATCAGCCCCGGCACGGATAGAAATTTCAGACGCTTTTTTGATCAGCGCTTCAGTTTGTAATTCACCTGATTCAATAATCACTTTCAGTAATTTGTCACCACAAACTGCTTTACACTGCTTCACCAGCTCGAAACCTGTATTTTCGTCTCCCGACATCAATGCCCGGTAAGGGAAAACCACATCAACTTCATCTGCACCTTTTTCAATCGCGTCACGTGTTTCAGAAACAGCAACATCGATATTATCATTCCCATGGGGAAAATTAGTGACAGTCGCTATCCGTATATCTGGCGTCCCCTGTTCAGACAATGCTTGTCTTGCAACAGATATAAATTGAGGATAAATACATACCGCTGCAGGCGTGCCTGCCGGTGTGTTTGCACTCTGACATAAAGCAATGACTTTCTCATTCGTATCATCATCATTTAGAGTTGTCAGATCCATTAACTGAAGTGCACGAATGGCTTCAGCGTTTATATCACTCATATAAAAAGCCTCTGTTACCGGATGAATAAATTCATCTCATTCAAATAAAAATGCCCCAAAGAATGCACTCCGGAGCATATAGAAGTATCATTTTCATTCTGACCAATATCAGATTGAAAGGAACAAGCCAGCGATTGTCGCCGCCATCAGGTTCGACAATGTCCCTGCAATAACCGCTTTAATTCCCATACGGGCAATATCGTGGCGGCGTCCAGGCGCCATACCACCCAGCCCGCCTAACAAAATAGCAATTGAAGACAAGTTCGCAAACCCACACAGAGCAAAAGAGATGATTGCAGAAGTTTTCTCTGACATCACCTGACCTGTAGAAGCGACAACCTGAGCATGCTCACCGATATAAGGAACAAAGTTAGAATAAGCAACAAACTCATTCAAAACAATTTTTTGCCCGATAAATGAGCCAGCCACTGTGGCTTCAGACCAGGGAACACCAATAATGAAAGCCAGCGGAGAAAATAACCAGCCCAGAAGACCATTCAGAGACAGCTCAGGCATGCCAAACCATCCCCCGATACCGCCCAAAATACCATTAAGCAAAGCAATCAATCCAATGAATGCCAGCAGCATTGCCCCGACATTCAATGCCAGTTGCATCCCTGTGGATGCGCCACCAGCTGCCGCATCGATAAAGTTTGATGGTCTTTCTTCATCAAAATCTTTTAATTCATCATTTACAGGCTTATCAACTTCGGGTTTCAGAATTTTTGCAAATAGTAATCCACCGGGTGCCGCCATAAATGAAGCGGCAATCAGATACTCCAGCGGAACACCCAGCTGGGCATAACCCGCCAGTACACTACCGGCAATCGACGCCAAACCACCACACATGATCGCAAATAGTTCGGACTCGGTCATCTTTGCGATGTAAGGACGCACAACCAGTGGCGCTTCAGTCTGGCCAACAAAGATATTTGCCGCTGCAGACATAGATTCTGCACGGGAAGTGCCCAGAGCTTTTTGCAGACCGCCACCAATAATTTTAATAATCCATGGCATCACACCAATGTAATAAAGCACGGCAATAAGGGAACAGAAAAAGACGATAGCCGGCAAAACCTGAAACGCAAAAATGAAGCCAATCCCATCGACTGAGAAATTAACCAGATTCCCAAACAGAAATTGTGTGCCATCTTTGCCATAGTTAATTACATGCTGAATACCATTGGTAATTCCTGCAAGAAGGTCACGCCCCCATGGGCTGTAAAGAACAAATGCACCCAGAAAAAACTGGATTGCAAAAGCGCCCCCGACCGTACGTAAATTAATCGCTTTACGATTTTCGGAGAGTAATACAGCGATGCCAAGCAATGCCACAATGCCAATCAGGCTCATTAGCAAACTCATAGTTAATTTGGTTCCTTAGCGGTTAATTAATAAGTAATGAATGAAGTGGAATTCATGTGGCAATTATACTGAGCAAAATAACGAAAAGTAATGATCAATCACGCTTTAATAGAAATCAAACATTTCATACATAAAAAAAAGAGAACTTAATCACACTGACAACATTGAAATCAAATTTGTTAAACAATATCATTTACAAAAATGCAACATCACCAAGATCATCCTCTCTAGTGATATTTTTACTATCAACCGCTGAACGGAATCAGCAAATATATTTGTATACAGATACTTTTTCTTGTTCCTGCTGGTCATTGAACGAAAAGAGCGGACGAGAATCATTAATGACAAATGCACCATTTTGGCGCTCACAAATGAAAGGACTCACAAAAAATGCAACAAAAATAAAACAATAAAAAAACACTTTATCCCATCTTTGTTGATTGTCTTTATAGAAATGACACTTAATTTGAAACACGTACTTTTTTTTTTGCAGGCAAACGATAAACTGATGGCGATAAAACCATACAACAGACGTCTCTCTTGATTTTTATCGGAAGACCTCTGAATCAGAATGACAACTTATAGGGATTTATAGTGTGAAAAAGTCCATCCTGAAACTATCTGCACTGACTTTAGCCATCACTTCATTTCACGTTTTTGCACAGGCAAAACCAGCCGTGATCTATGATACTGCCGGTAAATTTGATAAATCATTCAATGAAGCCGTTTATCGTGACGGTGTTCTGGCAATGAAGGAAAAAGAAGGGATAAAAGTCCGGGAATATGAACCTCAGAATGAAGCGCAACGCGAACAGGGTTTACGTCGTCTGGCTCAGCGGGGATACTCTCCGATTGTGGCGGTCGGTTTTAATATGTCTTCAGCAGTAGAAAAAGTTTCCGGTGAATTCCCGAAAATCCACTTTACGATTCTGGATATGGTTGTTGACAAGCCGAATGTTCAGTCCGTCGTATTTAAAGAGCATGAAGGCTCTTTCTTAGTTGGTGCACTGGCTGCTAAAGTTTCTAAAACAGGCACTATCGGCTTCGTTGGCGGTATGGATATTCCATTGATCCGTAAATTCGAATGCGGCTATGAGCAGGGCGCAAAGTATGCCAATCCTGACATTACTGTTTTACAAAATATGACCGGCTCAACCCCGGCAGCTTTCTCTGATCCGGCAAAAGGTTCAGAGCTGGCAAAATCACAATTCTCTAAAGGTGCTGATGTTGTTTATGCTGCTGCCGGTGGTACAGGTCTGGGCGTTTATCAGGCAGCTAAAGATGCAGGTAAATATGCAATCGGTGTGGATTCAAATCAAAACCACCTGCATCCGGGAACGATGCTGACATCCATGGTTAAAATGGTGGGCTCAGCAGCAAGAGACAGCTGGAATGAAGAAATCAAAGGCACCTGGAAACCGGGTATCAAAGTCCTGGGATTAAAAGAAAATGCCGTGGACTGGGCGTATGACAAATATAATAAGTCTCTGATCAGTGATGAGATGAAATCCTATATGGCAAGTCTGAAGAAAGACATTGTATCAGGCAAAATTAAGGTTCATGACTATATGTCAGATAACACCTGTAAGTACTGATGTCGCAGCAAACACTCTCTTTATAACAGAATTTCATCCACGAAATACTGTTGTAATCCGGATAAAAACTTAGTCAGGATTGAATACAAAAATAATATTAAATACGCCGCTGTCATCAGTGGCGTATTCTTATACAAATGAAGCAACACTGACTTTGTATCTTCGTTTATTTCGTATTTATTTGTTAATTCAGGAAGTCATCCCGTGGCCCAATCGCAACATTATGCTATTGAACTCAAGCACATAGATAAACGGTTTGGTAGTGTTCATGCCAACCAGGATATCGATTTACAGGTTCCCGCCGGAACCATCCATGGAATTATTGGGGAGAATGGTGCCGGCAAATCAACGCTGATGAGTATTATTTACGGCTTTTATCACCCTGATTCAGGCCAGATGCTCATTCATAATCAACCCTATCAACCTTCCAACTCTCAGGATGCTATTGCCGCGGGTGTTGGCATGGTGCATCAACACTTTATGCTGGTTGATACTTTTACTGTGCTTGAAAATATAATCCTTGGCGCAGAAACAGGTTGGAAGCTGGAAGACAGTTTATCCTCTGCCAGAAAGAAACTGCTTCAGCTTGAGCAGGACTATGGCCTGGAAGTTCCTCTGGATGCCATTGTTGGCCAACTGCCTGTTGGATTGCAACAACGGGTAGAGATTCTGAAAGCACTGTACCGTGGTGCCAAAATTCTGATTCTTGATGAGCCCACAGGTGTACTGACACCACAGGAAGCAGATCACTTATTTAAAATACTGGATAAGCTCCGGGCGCAGGGAACCACTGTCATGATCATCACCCATAAACTGCGAGAGGTTCTGGCAATCACAGATAATGTATCCGTGATGCGACAGGGACAAATGGTCTCGCATGTCGCCACTGCGGATACAAACCGGGAAGAACTCGCAGAAATGATGGTGGGCAGAAAAGTCCGTCTTCAGGCAGATAAAACAGCAGCGAATCCGGAAGAGGAACTGATTCGCGTGCAAAACCTGAGCTATATCGACAGTGCCGGAGTCAAACGGGTCAAAGATATTAGTTTCACTGTCCGTAAGGGGGAATTAGTCGGGATTGCTGGTGTATCCGGCAATGGTCAGTCTGAAATACTCAATCTGCTGTCAGGCATTACGCCCCCAAGTTCCGGGACCATTGAACTCAATGGCAATACAATCACTTCGGAGCATCCTTCAGATCCTCAAAAAGTCCGGGCTATGGGAGTTGGCCATATTCCGGAAGACCGGCATAAACAGGGGCTGGTGAATAAGTTTGAAGCCAAAGAAGCCTACATTCTGGGCTATCACCATCTGGATAAATATAACCGGGGATTTTTGCAGGATACAAAATCGATTGAACGTCACTGTCAGGAAAGCATGGATAAATGGGATGTCCGCCCAAATGACATTCATTTAAAAACAGCAAACTTTTCTGGCGGCAATCAACAAAAACTGGTGATTGCCCGTGAAATGGAAGAAAACCCGGATATATTGCTTATCGGACAGCCGACCCGGGGGGTTGATATCGGCGCAATTGAATATATACATCAGCAAATCATTGCATCCAGAGATGCAGGAAAAGCGGTATTGCTGGTTTCTGTAGAGCTGGACGAAATTCTCAGTCTGGCTGATCGGATTATTGTTGTTTTTGACGGGGCAATTGTTGGCGAGCTGGATGCCGCTCAGGCTGATGAAAAAACACTGGGGCTGATGATGGCAAACATTGTTCCGGATCATATTAAAAACTTATCTTGCCAGGGAGATCAATCATGAGTCAGACAAGAATCCCTGCATGGGTCACGATCGGCTTACTTCCTGCAGTCAATGTTATGGTTGCTTTTCTGGTTTCTGCGCTTCTGTTTATCTATATCGATATCAATCCGCTTGATGCTGTCAAAGTCATGTGGGCAGGTGCTTTTGGTTATGCCGAGGGACTCGGTTACACACTGTACTATACAACCGGATTTATTTTTACCGGCCTTGCGGTTGCTGTCGCTTATCATGCAGGTTTATTTAATATCGGTGTTGAAGGACAGGCATATATCGGCGGTCTTGGCGTTGGATTGGTTTGCCTGACACTCGGAGACGTTGCCCCCTGGTATATTGTTTTTCCTGTCGCGATTCTTGCCGGAGGCTTATTTGGAGCAGCATGGGCATTTTTACCGGCCTATCTGCAGGCAAAAAGAGGATCACATATCGTGATTACCACGATTATGTTTAACTTTATTGCTTCCTCACTCATGGCTTACTTACTTGTCGATATATTAAAGCCTGAAACAACGATGGCCGTTGAAAGCCGGGTTTTTGCACAAAGCAGCTGGCTGCCGAAAATGCATGATATATTTTCAGCCTTTGGCATTGAAGTCGCCTCAAGCCCGCTCAATATCAGTTTCCTGTTTGCACTGTTATGCTGTGTCTTTGTCTGGTTATTCATCTGGCATTCCCGTTGGGGATATGAGATCAGATCAATTGGTGCCAATGCATCTGCTGCAGATTATGCAGGAATCAACTATCTGAAAATTGTCGTTATTACCATGTTAATCTCCGGCATGCTGGCTGGCTTCTTTGGACTCAATGTTCTTCAGGGTGAACTGCACCAAATCAAGCTTAATTTTGTCGAAGGCTTTGGCTTTACCGGGATTGCTGTCGCATTAATGGGCAGAAATCACCCGGCAGGTGTCTTCCTCGCCAGTCTGCTGTTTGGCTTTCTGTATCAGGGCGGTGCCGAACTGAGTTTTGAGTATGGCGTTGACCGGAATATTGTTGTGGTTTTACAAGGACTTGTCATCCTGTTTTCCGGAGCTCTTGAGCATATGTTCAGACCGACACTGGAACGCCTCTATCTGAAATTCTTTTCTTCTGAACAAGGAGCCGCATAATCATGTTTGAGACCATAATACTTATGCTTGATGCAACCATCCGGGTTGCAACTCCGCTTATTCTTGCGGCTCTGGCAGGCATGTTCAGTGAACGTTCCGGCGTCGTGAATATTGCACTGGAAGGCAAACTGCTCTCTGCAGCCTTTGCCGGCGCAGCAACGGCACATATTACCGGTTCGGCCTGGGCAGGCTTATGTGCCGGGATATTTATTTCGGTACTTCTGGCCCTGTTACATGGTTTTGCTTCAATTACGCACAAAGGCGATCAGGTGGTCAGCGGTATGGCAATCAATATTCTGGCTGCCGGACTCACCATTACGCTGGGTCGCTACTGGTTCTCTCAGGGCGGCCAGACACCGGCGCTGTCTGGTGATGCGAGATTCGCACCTTTAACGCTGCCCGGCGCGGATGCAGTGAAAGATACCCCGGTTATCGGGCTGCTTTACTCTGAATTAATCAGTGGCCATTCAGTGATAGAATACCTTGCATTCTTCATTGTCCCGCTTAGCTGGTATCTGTTATTTAAAACCCGCTTCGGACTGCGTCTGAGGGCTGTCGGAGAATCACCTTCAGCAGTCGATACTGCGGGTATTTCTGTGATTGGGATGCGCTATAGTGCAATGGTTATTTGTGGGATTCTTGTCGGACTGGGTGGCGTTTATCTGTCTGTCGGACAAACCGCTCAATTCCTGCCCAACATGAGTGCCGGGAAAGGATATATGGCTTTAGCTGCTTTGATATTTGGCAAATGGCGGCCTTTCAATGCTCTTGCAGCGTGTCTGCTGTTCGGCTTCCTTGATGCACTGGCAATCAGATTACAGGGAGCAAGTATCGGTGGCATAGTGATTCCGGTTCAGGCTATCGAAGCACTTCCGTATGTCTTAACAGTCTTCCTGCTCGCAGGCTTCATTGGTAAAGCGATTGCACCAAAAGCGATTGGTGTTCCATATACCAAAGAACGCGAATAACAGGGTCAATATTGTCAGACATCGTCAGGAGAACTCATTCTCCTGACGATGGTCATTCCATCAATGACAACCCCGCCAACACGAAGCACCTTAAGGTATCAGGCCATAAAGCGCACAACTATTACGCCATAACTGCCGTGAAAACTCCGGAGCAGATACCTCCCGCAAAGATACCAGTGCTTTGAAAACCTCAACCAAACGAGCCGGATGATTGGGCTGCCCCTGAAAGCCACAAACGGGCATATCCGGTGCATCGGTTTCAATCACAATCGAAGCTTCGGGAAGCTGACGAACAGCCTGTCGGGTTTTATTAGCCCGGGTGTAAGTAATCACACCGCCGATACCAATCTTAAAACCGAGGTCAATGAAAGCGCTTGCCTGTTGGTAACTACCAGAAAATCCATGAACAACCCCACCATAAGTAAACCGGGCTTTTTTTAACAAAGAGAGCAAACGGTCATGTGTTTTACGGCTGTGAACTATCAGCGGAAGGCGGGCCTGTGTGGCCAGACTCACCTGCGCCAGAAAAATGCGTTCCTGCAAAAATGCGGGGGTATCAATCATGCCATCTAAACCACATTCCCCAACAGCAACACACGCTTTATCCGCTTGCATCAGCGTTTGTTCCAGGTCAGTTAGTGTCTTTTCACTGTCTGCATGAAGAAAATACGGATGAATTCCCAGGCCATAGTAGAGCCCGGGAGAAAAACGTTCGGCCAGTTGAGCCACCTGTTGCCAGTTTTGAGTGCCAATGGAAGGAATAACCAAACGCTCGACACCGCACTGCCGTGCCATCTGCAGATGATGCTCCGGGTCAGCCTGAAACACATCGAAATCAAAATGACAATGCGTGTCAAACAACCGGCCCCTCGCTTCATGTCCGGTCATTAATTTATCTCAGCAGAAACAATCATCAGGCTATGCATCTGACGCATCGCGCTTAAACACCAGCTCAGTTGCTGTTGACTCAGCTTCAACAAAGTAATAACCGGCAACATCGAACTCTTTCAGTTTATCCGGGCTATCGATCTGGTTATCCACGACATAGCGAGCCATCAAACCTCTGGCTTTTTTGGCATAAAAACTAATGATTTTATACTGCCCGTTTTTCTGATCTTTAAACACAGGGGTGATCACCTGTCCTGCAATTTTTTCAGGATTCACGGCTTTGAAATATTCGTTAGAAGCAAGATTCACTAAAACCTGATTCTTCTGAGTCTGCAAATCCTGATTCAGCTGCTCTGTAATGATATCCCCCCAGAATTGATAGAGGTTATTCCCTCTGGAATTTGCCAGCCGGGTACCCATTTCAAGCCGGTAAGGTTGCATCAGGTCAAGCGGTTTCAAAATACCGTACAAACCAGAAAGAATCCTCAAATGAGACTGAGTAAACTCAACCGCGTCATCATTCATTGTATAGGCATCAAAACCGGTATAAACATCCCCTTTAAACGCAAAAATAGCCTGACGGGCATTTTCATGGGAAAAATCAGGACGCCACTGAGCAAATCGCGCCACATTCAATCCTGCAATTTTATCACTGACTTTCATCAGTGAAGCAATATCAGCCGGAGTTAACTGACGACAAACCTCAATCAGTAATTCAGAATGTTCCAGTAAACCAGGTATCGTATGCTTTTCAGTAATGACCGGCGATTCATAGTCCAGAGTTTTTGCAGGTGAAACAACCATTAACATAGTTTTCTTCCTTTTTTTGACTTTTAATGTGCGCCTGACAAGGCTGACCAGACGCTCCTGCAAAAAATCTTAACGTTTTATTCAGGAGCTCTTTCTCAGGATATCCGGACAGTTTGAAAAAACAGAATCGGGTTATCCGGATATGATTCAGCGTACAAAAAAAACCATGCATTGTCTGCATGGTTTTTTCTATCTGTCTCATTGAAAGAATCAATCAGACGATTTGGACTTGTTGTCCCAGATCCCCTCTTCCAGCTGAGACTGAAGTTCAGGGTAATCTTCCACATTAAATGTTGGCAGTTTGCCTTGTTTCAACTGTTGGTTGTAATCTTTCGCCAGTTTCACCGCGACACCTGACAGCAGCAGAACAGCAGCCAGGTTAACAATCGCCATCAACCCCATCGACATATCGGCCAGAGCCCAGACTGTCGGCACCGTTGCCAGCGCACCAAACATCACCATGCATAAGAAAACAATCCGGAAAATCGCTAACCCTTTCTTATTATTATGTTCAAGAAAGATAAGGTTTGTTTCCGCATACGAGTAGTTTGCAATAATCGATGTAAAGGCAAAGAAGAAAATTGCAAAAGCGATGAAGATACCCCCCCAGGCACCAACCTGAGAATTAAGGGCCAGCTGAGTCAGCTCGATACCTGTGATTTCACCATGTGGCACATACTCACCAGACATCAGAATAATCGCAACGGTCGCTGAACAGATCACAATGGTATCAATGAAAACACCCAGCATTTGCACATAGCCCTGAGATGCAGGATGTGGCGGATATGGTGTTGCAGATGCTGCAGCGTTAGGTGCAGAGCCCATCCCGGCCTCGTTGGAGAACAGACCACGTTTTACACCGTTGATCATTGCCTGAGCAACCATATATCCAATACCACCAGCCGCGGCTTCCTGGAATCCAAAAGCGCTCTTAATAATCAAACTGAAAACAGCAGGAAGCTTATCCAGATGACTCAATAAGATGAAAATAGCGATTGCCAGATAAACTAAAGCCATCAAAGGTACAATCAGTTCCGCCGTTCTTGCAATCTTTCGGATACCACCAAAGATAACAAATGCAGAAAGCAGCACAATCACTAAACCAGTATATAGAGGCTGAACCCCAAAAGCTGTCGTCATTGCATTCGTGATAGAGTTTGCCTGTACTGCATTGAATACCAAACCGAAGGCTATCATCAAAAAGATTGAAAAAAGAACCCCCATCCAGCGCATGCCAAGCCCTTTTTCCATATAGTAGGCTGGCCCGCCACGATAGTTTCCGTCTTTATCTTTCGTTTTATATAACTGAGCTAAAGCACTTTCTGCAAATGAAGTTGACATCCCCACCATCGCAGTCACCCACATCCAGAAAATAGCACCCGGTCCGCCCATCGTCAGTGCAACTGCAACGCCAGCCATGTTTCCGGTTCCAACCCGTGCCGCCAGACTGGTACAAAGCGCCTGAAAAGATGAAATACCAGCTTTGTCAGCTTTACGGCTATTCTTGAGCACTTTAAACATATGAAAAAAGTGCCTGACCTGAATAAAACCTAACCGAATCGTGAAATAGACACCGACTCCGACAAGCAGGTAAACAAGAATCGACCCCCAAAGCAGGTCATTTATTAAATTAACTAAGTCTGTCACAAAAACCTCTTAAAGAGCATCAAGCACCGTTTTTCATTACGGCTGCATATTATTGTTACGTGACCCGTCCCTGAGCACTATTTCTATCGTCTCTGAAGCATGCACAATCAGCATTCTGAATACTGACTTTTATAGCGATTCATGACTCAGAACTATCCATATCTGTTTTATCAGTCATCTGGATAATGATGAGACATTACCCATTTAAGGCAGAAGATAATGCTATTGAAGTATTAAAAAATCAATATACATCTCCATGTTTAATTTCAAACCTAACGTTAACTTTCAATCAAATTAATTTACATACCAAGTAAAAATAAATAACATCACGTTAACACAACAAGGAAGCCAAAGCCGGTGATATGGTAAAAAACCGACGTTTTTTATTCAGGGGAATACAAATGAAGAAACGAGTGAAAGCAATAGATTGAGTAATATCTTAACGGATGAACTATCAGATAAAACCACTCTAAAAATAAGTGTATATGAAAAATATACTCAAAAAGTGCAGTTTCTTAACAATCTGATAAAAGTGAAATGTTTAGAAAAAACATCATTTGGCTAAAAATTAATCGATTTTTTTGTGCTGTCGGTACAATAATTTAAATTTGAATAGAAAATAATTCACTAAACCGAAATAAATGAGAAATAAATCATAGATAGATTTTGGGAAACTATGCTAATTAAGCATTGAGAGCAACTATCAATCAGGGGAGCTGATTATGGACGACTTGCATTTTGAGGAATTACTCGACAAAGAGATCCGGAAAATACGTGTAACCCGCTCTAAACCAACAAAACGTATGTGGAGAGAAATTGAAGCGATACGGGATAAAAAGCGTCTCCGGAAGGAACTGATGGAGATGGATGTTTGCTTTGAACTGGATGATATCGATCTGTGAATTTATCAAGGCTTCCCATGACTGACGGGAAGCCTTTTCATGATTAAATGAATCATATGGCAAAGGGAGTTAAGCGTTCAAAATTGCTCTTTTCTCTCCTCTCTGAGACGTTGTGCCAGTTGTTTATAGCGATCTGCAATTGTTTCACCAAATACCGGATCATCTTCATTATATGTCCACTGACTCTCTACATATTGCCAGTCTTCAACAGTGAATGTTTTGTCTATCAATGGAAGTACTTCTTTTTCTTCAAATTCCAGGTGCTTTTTCTGTACCTGAATAAAATCAGCTAACTGATTCATAAAAATATCCTGTGGTACAATGACATCCTGCAGGATCATATCAACAATATCTAAAAAAGCATGCGTCTTCTCAGCAAGGCGCTTATGATCAGTTTCAAGATCAGCAATGCAGGCTTTTTCACCATAATTCTGCATGTAATAATTGTACATCAGGTCTTCTTTCGGATGATGCGCAACTTCAGAATGAGAAGAGAGATAATCAACAACCTCCCTGACTAAAGAATAGTTGATTTTCTGTTCATTCTGCAGCAAGTGTAATTTCTTACTCAGGATTGCTAACAGCCGGGTCATATAACTATGTTCTCGCCTAATCCGTTCAATCATCATCATGCTTCTCCAATGCATTGTGTCAAACCGATTGTATATATAGTAAGACATCGTTGCTTTGATTGTAGTCGTAAAAATTAAACCTCACCGGCATCAAGCTTTGGCTGCCAATCAACCGGCACTTTGCCCTGCTGCTTAAGGTACTGATTTGCTTTAGAGAAATGCTGACAGCCGAAGAAACCACGGTGAGCTGACAATGGAGAAGGATGAGGCGCTTTCAGAACATAGTGCTTTGTCTGATCAATAAACCGGCCTTTTTTCTGAGCATGTGATCCCCAAAGCAGAAAGACCAGATTCTCACCATGTTGGTTGAGTGCTTCAATCACTTTATCGGTGAACAGCTCCCACGAAGTTGTATTTGCATGCGAATGGGCTTGCCCCTGTTCAACCGTCAGAACTGTATTAAGCAGAAAGACCCCCTGGTCGGCCCAGCTTTTCAGGTAGCCATGTTCAGGGATGACAAATCCGGGAATATCCTGAGCCAGTTCTTTGTACATATTGACGAGAGAAGGCGGAGTTTTTACGCCTGGTAAAACAGAAAAGCACAATCCGTGAGCCTGATTTGGCCCGTGGTAAGGATCCTGACCGATAACCACAACCTTGACATGATTGAACTCAGTAAAACGAAAGGCATTAAAAACATCTTTTGCCGGCGGGTAAATGACTTTCCCGGCCTGGCGCTCAGATTCAACATAATCTACCGTTTGCCTGAAATAGTCCTGTTGTTTTTCCGATCCGATGACATCGTGCCATGTCAGTGAAGTGGTCATAATGAGCAGCCCTGAAAACGTTGAAAAAAACTATTGTAATCAGAAAACTGCTCTGCGACATAGCGAAATGCTTATTTTTCATAAATCAGGACGGACTACGTTGCGGTGTCCGGTTATGTCCCTGTCCTTTCACATGACGGTTTGGAACAGGTAGAGGAGCAGAATACCCTACATTGCAATTTATATAACTTTTCATAACACTCTCCATAATCAGCGCTTGATGACCATCAGGCTCAGAGTGCTCCTGTTGCCAGCAAGAAACACAAGTTGCCTGTATTTCACTTTTATGAAAGTTTTATGCCAGCTTATTTTTTATACTCAACAATGACGTCTGATGACCCGTTTCCCCTCTCAGACGGGAAATTTCATCGGGCCATAATTGTGGGTCGATCGTTTCTAAAATCAAGGGAATATTATTAAAATCAGCATGTTGACTAATATAATCAAAGCATGTCCAGCCAATCAT
The DNA here is from genome assembly GCF_024346755.1 of Vibrio aerogenes. Lineage (NCBI taxonomy): Bacteria > Pseudomonadati > Pseudomonadota > Gammaproteobacteria > Vibrionales > Vibrionaceae > Vibrio > Vibrio aerogenes. The sequence goes on from NZ_AP024861.1 coordinate 3,273,631, forward strand.
TCCTTGTCCCAAAGAATGATGCCGGTCTGTATGACTGCCTAATTCTGTTTTTGAATCATTTAGATGCATTGCTTTCAAATAGTGCATCCCGACAATCTGATCAAAGGCTGTAAATGTGTCCTGACATGACTCAAGAGTTCTCAAATCATAGCCCGCGGCAAACAAATGGCACGTATCAAGGCAAACACCAACACGCGCTTTATCCTCAACCAGTTCTATAATTCTTGCCAGATGGCTGAACTCATGGCCGAGATTAGTTCCCTGCCCGGCTGTATTCTCAATCACAGCGATAACATCCGGGACCTGTTGATGCGCAAGATTAATTGACTCTGCAATTCTTTCGAGGCACTGGTCTGCCGGGATTTTCTTTAAGTGACTGCCGGGATGAAAATTCAGCAGATGTAATCCCAGCTGTTGACATCGGATCATTTCATCAACAAAAGCCGCCCGGGATTTTTCAAGTTTTTCTGCATCAGGGGAGCCCAGATTAATCAGATAAGAATCATGCGGTAAAATATGCTGCGGCAGAAAACCAAATTTCAGGCAATTGGCCTTAAATGCCTCAATTGAATGATCTGAAAGTGGCTTTGCGGTCCACTGCCGCTGATTTTTGGTAAACAAAGCAAACGCATTTGCACCAATTTCAAATGCTCTTTGTGGTGTATTCTCAACACCGCCTGCTGCTGAAACATGTGCACCCACAAATTTTTGCTGCTGCTTTTCAGGCTTGTGAGTCTTTTCCATATCCGTATTTTCCCGTCGTAAAGTGATATCAAACACCTGAATTTAAAAAATTTTTTAAAAATTAAAAAAGATTAATAATATTATATTTCAATGTTTTATTGATAAAAATCAAGAAAAAATCGTCATTATCCTGAAAAATAAAGGTGGACTTTTGACCTAAATCAATATAAAAATTAGGGATATTAGATACGCAACATCAGGCTCAACCTGGTGATAAATGAACACCCATAAAACTCACAATCTTTGTGAATAAGGAGAAAGCTATGATCCAAGGCATCCAAATTACTCAATCAGCCAATGCCCAGCTCGTCAACTCCATCTGGCTTATCGATCAAGAAAAAAATGAAGCACGCTGTGTTGCTGCTGAGTCTGGCTACACCGCAGATCAAGTTGTACCTGTCAGTGATCTGGGCAACTATGAAAGCCGTGAGCTCTCGATTGAAGCTGCACCAAAAGTTGAAGGCGGACAACACCTGAATGTCAACGTATTAAAACGTGAAACGCTGGAAGACGCCGTTGAGAATCCGGAAAAATATCCTCAGCTGACAATTCGTGTCTCTGGCTATGCAGTACGCTTTAACTCACTGACACCAGAACAACAACGTGATGTCATTGCACGTACTTTTACTGAATCCATGTAATTCGTGTAATCTGAACAACCATTTCCAAGTTGATTAAAAAAGCGGCACTTTTGTGCCGCTTTTATCGTTAACACTTTTTTACTCATAAAATCAGAGCGAAATACAGAGAAAAGCCACTCACTTTTCCCTGACGCCTGATTAAGACTGAACAGCCCTGAGAACTTTCTTCAATGCTTCGAAATCGTCATCCATCTCCTGTGATAACAATGCCATCTCAGCGTGTTTAGCCAATGGTCCCGGCAGTTCAATATCGCTGCCAAGAATATCATCAACAACATCTTTAAATTTCGCCGGATGGGCCGTACACAAAAACAATCCGGTTTCACCAGGCTGTAACTGCTCATTCAGTACACGGTAAGCGATTGCACCATGTGGCTCACACAGATACCCCAACGCATGTAATTCACGCACAGACGCTGCACTTTGCTCATCGGTCACGGCACCTTTTCCGAGCGTTTCAAGTCCCCATTGTTTGATGCCGGATAATTCCTCAATACGGGGCCAGTTGTTTGGCTGGCTCACATCCATGGCATTCGAAGTCGTCGCAATCGTTGGTTTTGGTGCCCATTCACCGGTCTCCAGATAACGGGGCACTGTATCATTCACATTCGTTGAAGCAATAAAACGCTTCACCGGCAATCCTAATGCCTTAGCCAGAAGTCCGGCAGTCAGATTACCAAAATTACCACTCGGTACAGAAACAACCAGATTCTCACGCTCTTCTTTTGACAATTGTGCAGCGGCTTCAAAGTAGTAGCAGATCTGAGCCATCAAACGACTGATATTGATCGAGTTTGCGGAATTCAGCCCGACTTCACTTCTCAGAGTCTGATCATCAAATGCCTGTTTAACCAAAGACTGACAGGCATCAAAGTCACTGTTAATTGCAACGGTATGAATGTTCTTACCCAGCGTACAAAATAGTTTTTCCTGCAACGGACTGATTTTCCCTTTCGGGTACAGAATCACAACCTGAATATTCTCCATACCATAAAAAGCATGGGCAACAGCAGCGCCTGTATCGCCTGAAGTCGCAGTCAGAATAGTAATTTTTCCGCCATCAGATACCGCAGCAAGAGACTGAGCCATGAAGCGGCCACCAAAGTCTTTAAAGGCCAGCGTCGGACCGTGGAACAGCTCCAGCGCATAAGTATGGTCTTTGACTTTGTTTAAAGGTGCAGGGAACTGAAACGCCTGATTCACCATCTCTGCCACTTTTTCTTCCGGCAGCTCATCCCCAATCAATGCAGATAAAATTTTTGCACTGCGGGGAATAAATTCTTCTTCCAGCAAAGCATCAATGTTGTCAAACTTTGGTAGCTCAGAAGGAAAAAACAGGCCCTGGTTCCGGCCTAATCCCTGACGTACAGCCTGAGAAAAAGAAACCTGTTCATCATTCTCTTTAATGTTATAAAGCTTCATAGCTTACTTCCTGTTGATTTTGAACCCTGTTTATCCAGGCGACAAATATGAACGAATCCATCATTATTTTGTACATAATTATCTGACAGCCATTTTGCAACACGCTCTGCAACATCCTGACTCTGACAGACACTAAAAAGTGTTGGGCCACTACCGGATATCCCGGTCGCTAAGGCACCTGCTGAAGAAGCATACTGACGGGCGGCAGAAAATCCAGGTAAAAGTTTTTCCCGGTATGGTTCTGCAATCACATCCTGAATCATGCTAGCAGCCAGTTCAGGCTGGCGCGAGTAACAGGCATGAACAAAACCTGACAGATATCTTCCGTGTGCAATGACATCCTGACGACGGTATTGAGAAGGTAAAATGGCACGGGCTTCAGCAGTTGAAACTTTAATCCCCGGATAAGCCATCACCCAGAACCACTCGTCAAAACAAGGAATCTCCTGACTGATAATTCCAAGCTGTTCAACCATTAATTGTAAGCCACCCAGATAGCAGGGAGCGACATTATCATAATGGACACCACCCGATATTTTTCCTTCCATCTCTCCCATTAATGCAAGTAATTCACTCTCATTAAGTGGCTGATTATGGAAACGGTTCAATGCATCTAATGCAGCGACAATCGAGCAGGCACTGGAGCCCAGCCCTGAACCTATCGGCATATTCTTTTCCAGTGTAATATCCACTGGCCTGAGTGGCACATTTTTCTTTTTTAATTCCCGGCCAAAAACCGTCCAGCAATCATAGACGATATTTTCTTTCGGGTTTTCAGGTAACCGGTCAACGAAACGTCCGACCGCTTCAAGTGTAAAAGGCTCTGATCCGGCTTTCACTTCAACCCGATCACCCAATTTTGTCCCGTCAACTGGTGAAACAGCCGCACCGAGTACATCAAAACCAACACTGACATTACCAATCGATGCAGGGGCATAAACAACAACGCTCTCATTCATTTCACTCATGAATTAAACTCCCAGCTTCCAGCCTAACGTACGCATTAAATCAGCAAAAACACCTGCCGCAGTGACTTCTGTGCCCGCACCATAGCCCCGCAGAACCAATGGAATAGGCTGATAATAACGGCTATGGAATGCCAGCGCATTTTCACCATCTTTAATTTTAAACATTGGGTCATCTTCACCGACTGCTGCAATCGAAACCCGGCACTGACCATCGGCAATCTCCCCGACATAGCGTAACACTTTCCCGGTTGAACGGGCTTCTTCAATCAGAGAATGAAAGTATTCATCGGCCTGGGGCAGACGGACCATAAAATCATCAATACTTCCTGAAGCATCAAAACCCGGCGGTAATGCCAACTCCACATTCACATCATCCAGCTCTAGTTTCATACCGGTTTCCCGGGCCAGGATTAACAACTTTCGCGCAACATCCATTCCTGAGAGATCGTCTCTTGGATCTGGTTCAGTAAATCCTTTTTCTTTTGCAATCTGAGTGGCCTGACTAAAGCTTAAGCCTTCATCAAGTTTACCGAAAATAAAAGAAAGAGAGCCAGACAAAATGCCACTGAATTTTTCCAGTTCATCACCTGCTGCAACCAGATTCTGCAGGTTTTCAATCACAGGTAATCCCGCGCCAACTGTTGTTTCATACATCAGCTTTCGTCTTGATGTTCTGGCAACGTCACGAAGCTGCTGATAATAAGCCATACTGGCCGTATTGGCTTTCTTATTCGGTGTCACAACATGGAAACCGGAAGCGAGAAAGTCAGCATATTGTCCGGCGATGTCATCGCTTGACGTACAGTCAACAAGAACCGGATTAATGATATGGTTGCGCTGAACCAGAGCAATCAGACGGGCCAGACTGAATTTATCAGTGACACCGTTCAGGCGATCTCGCCAGTTTTCCAGCTCCAGTCCTTCCGCATCAAGTAATAAACCTTTACTGTTTGCCAGACCACATACCCGAATCTCAATGCCTTTCGCGGCCAGTTTATCCTGTTGGCGATGAATCTGATCGATGAATTCACCGCCGACGCCGCCGACACCCAATACAAACACATCGAGATAATGCTTCGAGTTAAACAGATTTTCATGACACGCTTTAATTGCTTCAGAAATCTTGTCTTCCGGTATAACAGCAGAAATTGCCCGCTCAGAAGATCCCTGCGCAATCGCAATGATATTGACGTGAACTTCAGCCAGAGAAGTGAAGAACTGAGAAGCAATACCACTGGCAGTTCTCATCCCATCACCGACTAAGGTAATAATGGCAACGTCATCGATAAATTCGACAGGCTCCAGAATGCCGTCTTTCAGTTCAAGTTCAAAAGATTCAGATAAAACCTGCTTCGCTTTCAGTTTATCTTCCGCTTCAATACAAAAACTGATTGAATATTCAGAAGAAGATTGAGTGATCAGGACAATCGATACACCGGCAGCAGACATGGCACCAAAAACACGGCTGGCCATACCAACCATTCCCTTCATACCAGGTCCGGATACGTTCACCATCGTCAGATTATTGAGGGTCGTAATCCCTTTGATAGACAATCTGTCTTCACCGGTATCCTGTCCAATCAGAGTACCTGCACCCTGAGGGTTAAAGCTGTTTTTGATCAGGCATGGAATCTGGAAGCGGGCGATAGGAGCAATGGTTTTGGGATGGAGAACAGAAGCGCCAAAATAAGATAACTCCATCGCCTCCTGATAACTGAGAGACTTCAGTAATCTGGCATCTTTCACCAGTCTCGGGTCACAATTATAGACACCATCGACATCAGTCCAGATTTCACAGCACTCAGCCCGCAAACAAGCCGCAAGAACTGCAGCAGAGTAATCAGAACCATTTCGTCCCAGGCAAACCAGCTCTCCTTTTTCATTTCCGGCAGTAAATCCGGGCATGATATGCACATGGTTCTCAGGTAATGGTTTCGTTTTAAAATTATTGGTTGAAGCATCAACATCAACCATCGACTCCAGGTAATCACCTTTGGCACTTAAATACTGAATGGGATCAATCAGATTCACAGCATGCCCTTTGGCTTCAAGTACAGCCTTCATCAACTGAATCGAGATGCGTTCGCCTTTACTGATAACGCGGGCATTTACATGGTCAGGACACGTTCCAAGCAAGCTGATACCATGCACAAATTTTCTCAGCATACCCAGAGAATGTTCTACTGTCTTTTGAAATTCTGTCCCGTCAATATCAGGCAGCTCAGACTGAATGTCCTGAAATAAAGAAGAAAAAGATGATTCCAGATCTGCAATCTGCAGTTCAGCTTCTCCCTGCTTCAGTGCAAACTCAATGACCGAAACTAATTTATTTGTTGTTTTTCCCGGCGCTGATAAGACAACAGAAACTGATTCTTGCTGAGCATTATTAGCGATTATTTGTGCAGCCCGTAAAAACCGATCAGCATCTGCTAATGACGAACCACCAAACTTTAATACACGCATCCATTCCTCCGATATTTAAAACATATAAAAAAAGGCCTGTATCTTGTGGGATACAGGCCTTTTTTGAAATTATTTAACTCAGCAGCCTGCCCCAACATCTGTAATGTCGGTAATAATAATGGTGGTCGTCATTACTACTAAGCAAGTCACTGTCATTCTCAATTCGATTACAAGCACTAATTAACCTACGTTTACCCCATTTAATGGGAAACTGTCAATGAAAAAGTGATAAATTTTATCTTTCACCGCCAGAAAACATCACCCAAACACAGAGTTAACGAGGGTATTTATATAACTAAATCAATAGAATAAATATCAATTTAGCACTAAAGCCTGCTCTGAGAGCAAGATACCATTCCAGTCAGCATAAATATAATCTCCGGGCTGAATGATTTGGCTGGTCAGGGACAATGAAACATTCAACTGTCCGACGCCTCGTTTTTCTGTCTTGAAAGGACAGACGCCCAAGGCCTTAATTCCGATCTCAATCCCGGACAATGTCACTACATCCCGGACAGCACCATAAACGATAATACCTTCCCAGTTATTCTGATAAGCTTTGAGTGCCAACTGGTCACCTAACAATGCGCGCTGGCAGGAACCATGTCCATCCACCACGAGAACTTTGCCCTGACCGTTCTGACTAAGCACTTCTGCGACTTTTGAGTTATCGTGATAGCACCGGACCGTCACAACTTCTCCCCAAAATGCACATTTCTGACCAAAATTTTGTAAAGGCAAATCAAGCAAGGTCACTTGTGACTCGTATTTATCACAAATATCAGGTGTTATGTCTTGCATCATTCCTCCATGATTCTCATTCAAGCTTTTTATAAATTTTTTCGGACAGGAGCCCCAAATGGTCAACTCTGACATCAACACAGGCGTATAAAAATAGTTGTCCCTGTCTCACATAATAAATCGCGTTTTGCCCAAATTCCCGGGCAATCTGCAACGACGTCTCCAGATCAGCAGCAACAGCGAAGCTTTCTTCAATCCATTTAAACTGAATATCCCCAACCCGGACACAAGCCCATTCATACTGACAAATCTTTTCGAGCAAGCGTTTATTATTTGCACAATTTTCTGATTCTGGCAATTGTTGACTTTCCGGATTCCATGCGGTAATGATAGAAAAGTTTCGGGCAAATATTGGAGATTTAAAATCAAAACAGCTGGAAGCGTAAGCAGCCCATAAAGTCTCGTCAATCATCTGTTTCATCACCATTTATCTCTTTGTTTCAGACATAAATCAGAAGTTTCATCCTCTTGATATAAATCAACAAAGTGTGTTGTATTGAAAATATCCCATTGTTAGCATGCTGTTAACATTATAAAATCCAACGCAACAAATAGATCATAGAAGTCGGCAAGATCGGATCCCTTGCAGTACTCATCCATGGATGGCGGCACAGTTTATATCGTATTCCGAAGAATACTTTAACTTATTAACAACATATATTTAGCATTATTACTATGTTATATATAATGAATATAAGTTCATTTTACAGAATAGTTTTTCACAATTTAGGTACCGCCAATGCAAACCCCGCAGATTCTTATCGTTGAAGACGAGCAAGTTACACGTAACACGCTTAAGAGTATTTTTGAAGCAGAGGGATACGCAGTATTTGAAGCCAGTGACGGTGAAGAGATGAATCAGATTCTATCGGACAAATCGGTGAATCTGGTCATTATGGATATCAACCTGCCAGGAAAAAATGGCTTATTACTTGCCCGTGAACTCAGAGAACAAGCTGATGTGGCGCTGATGTTTCTCACCGGCAGAGACAATGAAGTCGATAAAATACTGGGATTAGAAATTGGTGCGGATGATTATATCACCAAGCCATTTAATCCTCGTGAGCTGACCATCAGGGCCAGAAATTTACTCAGTCGCTCAATGACACCAAATACTGTTCAGGAAGAAAAATGAACAGTTGATAAGTATAACTTTAATGGATGGGAACTGGATATTAACAGTCGCTCACTCATCAATCCTGATGGCGATAGTTATAAACTTCCCCGTTCAGAGTTCAGAGCCCTGCTTCATTTTTGCGAGAACCCCGGAAAAATCCAGACCCGGGCAGAACTACTCAAGAAAATGACCGGGCGAGAGCTGAAACCGCATGATCGGACTGTCGACGTCACAATACGCCGTATCCGCAAGCATTTTGAATCCGTTGCCGGAACACCCGAAATTATTGCTACAATTCATGGTGAAGGCTACCGTTTCTGCGGCACGCTGGATGATTGATAACAGATGGTTGATGACAAAAGTCTGAAAATTATCAGCTTCAAATGATGTAAAAAGCTCTGTATGAAAACAGAGCTTTTTTATTGCAAAAATGTTAAATCCAGACTGCTATTATCTAAATTTGCCGCCTTGCCAGAGTCAAAAACAGCCTCCGGCAGGAGCGGCGATGAAAGATAAACACGCTCTAGCGCTCAGACAACCATTGTCTCAAGACTTCCAAATCATGTTGATACTCTGTTTTGATTTCATCAACCCAGTCACCAATATTCTCCCACCATGCTGGTTCATCCGGTGACTGAGCCATTTGTGCAACAGACTGGATCCGGCGTAACCCGATGGCACCTGCAGCGCCTTTTATTTTATGCGCTTCAGAAGTGATCCCAGCCTGATCTTTTGCCACCATATTCGAATCAAGAATTTCGAGATACTCAGGCATCATTTGAGCAAACATTTCAATACTGTCAATCACAGGCTGCTCACCAACAATATCAACATAAGAAGTCAGCATATCTAAATCCAACAACCGCGCATACTTCATCTGCCGGTCGTCTTCAACCTGAATGATAGGTTTCTGCTCCCGGAGAGCATTCTCATTTTCATCAGAAAAACGGGCAATGACATTCTGAACAGCCATCACAGATAAGGGCTCACTGATGACCTCATCCATACCTCCGGAGTAATAAGTCTGTTTACTCTTCTGCACATTGGCCGTCAATGCAATCAAAGGCGGAAGTTCTGCATAGGTTTCCCTGAAATACTTTGCAACATCAAAACCCGTCATATCCGGCAGTTGAATATCAAGAAAAACCAGATCATATGTCTCCGGCCTGAACAGGTTTTTTGCTTCTTCCCCTGTCATCGCAACAGTTAAAGTATGCCCCAGACTTTCAAGCAAAGAACGGGCAACGGTAACGTTCAGTTGAATATCTTCCACCATAAATATGCTCAGTGGTTTCTGCATCTGAGGCAATGCCGTATTCTGCAAGGCATCTTCAGCTAAAGGTGCCTGTAACGTAACCCGGAAAGTACTGCCATATCCTTCTTCACTAATCACAGATATATCGCCATTCATTAAATTCATCAGCTGGCGGGAAACTGCCAGTCCAATGCCTGTCCCCATGGCATGCAGATTATTTTTTTCCGATTTAACCTGGTAATACATCGCAAAAATATTCTCAAGTTCGGCTTCAGGAATACCAATACCGGTATCTTCCACTTCAATCACAATCGAGGCCATAGAGGCTTCAATTTCAGCCTCTATGGTCATGACAACACCGCCCTCTTTCGTAAACTTAATCGCATTACTGATTAAATTCCACAGTACCTGTCGCAGGCGGGTTCCATCCACGTTGACAACAAACTGTAGCTGAGTCAGCCTTTCCAGATCAAACCGAAGCCCCTTTTGTTCTGCCATCAGGGCAGACAAACTTTCAATCTCAACAATAAATTCTTCAAAGTTCAGTGGTTCAGGAAATAGTGCAAGTTTTCGCTGATCGAACTTATCCATATCGATTATATCGTTAAAAATATTCCCCAGAGTCACAGCACTGACATTGATGGTCTGCAGGTACTTTCTTTGTTCCGGATTCATTGGAGAATCCAACAACATACGGCTCAGCCCGACGATACCGTTTAACGGCGTCCGGAGTTCATGACTGATGGTGGAAATAAAGGTGGTTTTATCCCGGCTGGCTTTTTCAAGTGATTCTTCGTGATGCTTCCGCTCCGTAATATCACGGCCAAAACCAACTAATCCCAAATGGCGGCCTTCCTTGCTGTAAAACGGCACTTTCCTCAGTTCAAAATAACTCTTCCGGCCATCCGGATACTCAAGCCACTGTTCATAAGTAATGGCACGGTTCTGTGAAAATACCTGTTCATCGGTATGCACAATTTGCCGGGCGACTTCTTTGCTGTAAACTTCCCACGGCGTTAACCCCACCAACTCCTGTTCGACTTTTCCTGTCAGTTCTTCCATCGCGCGGTTACAGCCGGAAAAAATACCATCGGCGTTCCGGTAGTAAATTAAGTCAGGAGATGCATCGATAAAAGAACGAAGCAGAGCGGTTCTTTCTGCCAGTTCAAGCTGTGTTTTTTCACGTTGGTAAACCTCATTTTCCAAATCGACCATCGCTTCTTCTCTGGCTTCTTCCGCTTTGATTCGTTCTTCAATTTCCTGGTTCAGCTTGGCAATATTTTGTTGTAGCTGGTAGTTCAGCTCCTGATCTCTTGAACGCATATCCTTTAGTTTGGCAACCAGCTTGGAGAGACGTTGCCTCGACTCCTCCAGCTGATCGACAACAACAGACAGGAAATAGACAGCCCAGGGCGTAATAATCAAACCAAAAAAGACTGAGCGGATGATATCAAGATCATCGACAAAGCCATTCAGCACCAGCGTGATCGCAACCTGAACCACAACAGCAAGCGCAACCAGTGCTAACGCAAGAAGAATAGAAAAGCGGAGAATTCCCAGTTTGACCAAAAGATCAACATAGTATTGCGCCAGATTTTTCAGTGGTTTCATCAAAATGCTCCAGACGACCTCATTGTTCCATCAATTCAAAGAATGCCGGTTAATTTATACCATACTCGTCATATAAATGATTGTTCTTATCAACACTGATGGCAGGGCTCATCCTGCTTGTAACAACTCAACCCACACAACAAACCTGTTTTTTCCGGCCAATAAAAGGACGATGAATTAAACTCCCCTGAGCGCCTTCTTCATTCAGTTTTTTTTCAATATCAGTCATCGCAACCCAACGGTTTTCACACCAAAGCGGCGCCAACAGTGTCGGACGCCGTGCAGCGGAAGCAATCCTGTGAAAAACAACCTCAGGCGGTGTCAGACGAATCATCCGGCTGGCAGTATCTACGTAATGAGACAAGGTTGGTGCCTCTAAACGACCAGCCCGCCACGCTTTGGCCATCACACTCCCTTCCACAATATGTAAACTGTGTAGCTTAATCCCGTCAGTCCCGGTCTCCAGAACCCGCTCCAGCGTATCAAGATTGTCTTGCCGGACTTCACCAGGCAAACCAACAATCAGATGTGTACACACTTTCAGATTCAAAGCCCGTGCTTTTTGCGTGATCTCATGATACACATCATACCCATGCCCGCGGTTGATGAGTTTGAGTGTTTTTTCATTTGCGGTTTGCAACCCAAGTTCCAGCCAGACTTCAAAGCCCTGCTGCTGATAACCTGACAATAACGCAAGCACATCATCCGAAACACAGTCAGGTCTCGTTCCCACACACAAGCCAACAATATCCGATGAAATTAATGCTTCTTCATACATAGATTTCAATCGCTGTAACTCTGCATAAGTACTGGTGTATGCCTGAAAATAAGCAAGATACTTACGGGCCCGGTCTACTTCTTTTGCCCGCTCCTGAAGCTGTTCGCTGATGCTGGTTTGCCTGGCTGTTTCATCGGCAAAAGAAGCCACATTACAGAATGTGCACCCGCCTCTGCCAATCGTCCCATCCCGGTTCGGGCAACTAAATCCGCCATGTAAAGTTAACTTGTGGACCCGCTCACCATACCGGTGCTTCAAATCCTGACCTATCGTGTTCACAAGTTCGTGTAACTGTTTCAAAAAAGCCTCACTGAGTGAAAATAAATTACACTCTGTCAAAATTAAGGAGTGTTTGTGTTCATATGTTACCGCTCTGTTACGGTATTCGGGGATTTTAATTCGGCTTTATTTTTAATGTCTTATTCCATATCAAGAAACGAAAAAAACGTGCTTCTGTTAAATTAATCCTTAATAAAAACCATAAAAACCAAACAATCGATAAATCAGACGATAGTTTTTTATTGGAATTTTATATAACAAATGTGTAGGATAGTTACAATTTCGTCTCTATTTTTTGGGGTTTATCCAATTGGATTTAGATGAAAATTCGGTGATATGCAAATCCCTCCAAAACAAAGTACCAAGTTACTTTAAAAAATAAACCGCTTATCACTAAAGATTGTTTTTCTTACGCTATTTCCTATGAGAAACGGAATAAATTAAAACCATCAGAATCGTCTTGGTTTTAACTATAAGAATGGATAAAGGACCTGTCGCGCGTTGTCGTTGTAATTGACTGGAGTGGTAATGAACTTAACCAGCTCATATTTGCACGCGCGTCTTGATTGAACCGGAAGGATGTATCAATGTTAAACTCACAAGGGTTATACACGCCAGAGCTTGAGCACGATGCCTGTGGTATCGGCTTTGTCGCTCATCTCAAAAACCGAAAATCGCACCAGGTCGTCACCCAGGCCCTGGACATGCTTGCCCGCATGGAACACCGGGGTGGACAGGGATGTGACCCGTGTAGTGGTGATGGTGCTGGTATTCTGTTGCAAAAACCGCACGAATTTTTACTTGAAGAAACCGTAAAACTGGGAATTCGCCTGCCGTCATTTGAACAGTACGGTGTCGGTGTCGTTTTATTTCCGAAGGATGAACATCAACGCGCTCAATGCCGGGACATTCTGGAAAGAAATGCACGTCGTCTGGATTTAGAAATTCTGGGTTACCGGGTTCTTCCTGTCGATAATAGTATGTTGGGTGCTGATCCACTCAGTACCGAACCTCAGTTTGAACATGTATTTATTACCGGTGGTCCGGGAACCACCCCGGAAGCTTTAGAACGTAAGCTCTATGTATTACGTAACTATACTGTCCGGGTCTGTCTGGAAAGTGTGTCAAACATCGGTGATGATTTTTATATCAATTCACTGTCATACAAAACCCTTGTTTATAAAGGTCAGCTGACAACCGAACAGGTGCCACAGTACTTCCTGGATTTACAAAATCCAACGATGGTCACCGCTCTGGCACTGGTCCATTCCCGCTTTTCAACCAATACATTTCCCAAATGGCGTCTGGCGCAACCTTTCCGTTATATCGCACATAACGGCGAAATCAATACGGTCCGGGGTAACCTGAACTGGATGAAAGCCCGCGAAGCAATCATCGAGTCCAAACTGTTTACCAAAGCCGAAATTGACATGCTGCTGCCAGTCTGTCAGGAAGATAGCTCTGACTCATCAAATTTCGACATGGTGCTGGAACTGCTGGTTCTGTCCGGACGCTCTTTACCACACGCACTGATGATGATGATTCCTGAAGCCTGGCAGGAAAACCAGCAAATGGATCCGAAACGCCGGGCGTTTTACCGTTATCACGCGAATGTGATGGAACCTTGGGATGGTCCGGCTTCCGTCTGCTTTACCGATGGTGTGATCGTCGGTGCGACGCTGGACCGTAATGGCCTGCGCCCGTCCCGCTACACGGTGACAAAAGATGATTTCCTGATTATGGCGTCAGAGTCTGGTGTGGTTGATATTGCATCGGACAATATCGAATATCGCGGACGCTTACAGCCGGGACGGATTTTCGTCGCAGATCTGGAAGAAGGGCGAATCATTTCTGATGAAGAAGTGAAAGAGAATATCGCCAATGCCCAGCCATATGAACAATGGCTGAAAGAGAACCTGCTCAGTCTCAAATCTCTGCCGGATGCAGATACAGGCCATAATCAGCCAAAACCGGAAAGATTACTCCATAAACAGCAGGCATTTGGTGTCACGATTGAAGAAATCAATCAGATTATTCAGCCGCTGGCGCAAACCGGTTATGAACCGCTGGGTTCTATGGGTGCTGACTGGCCACTGGCCGTATTGTCTCACCAGTCACAGCATTTATCTAACTATTTCAAACAGCTATTTGCTCAGGTCACGAACCCGCCTATCGACCCGATTCGTGAGCGGATGGTGATGTCACTGAATACCTATATTGGTCAGGACCAGAACCTGCTGTCAGAATCACCGGAACACTGCCTGAAGGTCGAACTTGAATCGCCGCTCGTTTCTAATGCTGAGCTGGAAAAACTTCGTGCGATTGACAATGAACATTTACAGGCCAAGACTCTGGATATTGTCTTCCAGGCAAGTGAAGATTCCGGCAAGCTGGAACGTGCACTCAAACGGATCTGCCAGTATGCAGAAGATGCTGTTATTGATGGCTACTCAATCATTCTGCTGACTGACCGGGCCGTCAATTCAAACCATGCGGCGATTCCGGCAATGCTGGCCGTAGGTGCTGTGCACCACCATTTAATCCGCAGAGGATTGAGAGCGAAATGTGGCATCATCGTCGAAACAGGTGATGCACGTGAAACACATCACTTCGCAACACTGGTTGGCTATGGTGCCAACGCGGTTAACCCATATCTGGTCACAGAAACCATTGTTGATCTGCAAAACAAAGGAAAACTGGATCCCGATGCATCGATTGCAACGCTATTTGATCAATACCGGAAAGGGGTCAACGGCGGTCTGCTGAAAATCTTCTCGAAAATGGGAATTTCCACGCTTCAGTCATATCATGGCGCGCAGATCTTTGAAGCATTAGGTATCAGTAAAGCCGTTGTCGATAAATACTTTACCGGTACAGTCACCCGTATTCAGGGACTGACGCTGGATGATATCGCGAAAGAAGTTCTCGTCCGTCACCGGATTGGATTCCCGCAACGTGAAATCCCGCTGCAAATGCTGGATGTAGGTGGTGTCTATCAATGGAAACAACGGGGAGAGCAACACCTGTTTAACCCGGAAACCATCAGCCTGCTGCAACAGTCTACCCGGAATAAAGACTATACGAAGTTCAAAGCCTACACTGAAGCCGTTGATGCACAGGGTGATAAAGCCGTTACCTTACGCAGCCAGCTTGAGTTTTTGAAAAATCCGGCCGGCTCCATCTCGCTGGATGAAGTTGAGCCAATAGAGAATATCGTCAAACGTTTTGCGACCGGCGCAATGTCGTTTGGTTCGATCTCTTATGAAGCCCACTCTACGCTGGCCGTTGCGATGAACCGGCTGGGCGCCCGCTCCAACTCTGGAGAAGGTGGTGAAGATCCGGCCCGTTTCGAACGAAAAGCCAATGGAGACTGGGAGCGCTCAGCGATCAAGCAGGTTGCCTCCGGGCGATTTGGGGTGACATCTTACTACCTGACCAATGCCGATGAGCTGCAAATCAAAATGGCTCAGGGAGCAAAACCTGGCGAAGGCGGGCAACTTCCCGGTGATAAAGTCGATGACTGGATCGGGGCAACACGTCACTCCACGCCGGGAGTCGGGTTGATTTCACCGCCACCACACCATGATATTTATTCAATCGAAGATCTGGCGCAATTGATTTACGATCTGAAAAATGCCAACCGTGCTGGCCGTGTTAACGTCAAACTGGTATCAGAAGCCGGTGTCGGAACAATTGCATCCGGTGTTGCCAAGGCAAAAGCCGATGTCGTTCTGATTGCTGGCTATGATGGCGGAACAGGAGCATCTCCGATTTCCTCTATCCGTCATACAGGGCTGCCATGGGAACTGGGTCTGGCTGAAACACATCAGACACTGTTGAAAAATGGTTTGCGTAACCGGATCGTCGTGCAAGCCGACGGTCAGATGAAAACGCCAAGAGATCTTGCGATTGCGACCTTACTGGGTGCGGAAGAATGGGGCGTTGCGACAGCCGCACTGGTTGTCGAAGGCTGTATCATGATGCGTAAGTGCCATAAAAACACCTGCCCTGTCGGAATTGCCACGCAAAACAAAACACTGCGGGAACGCTTTGACGGCCGGGTAGAAGATGTGGTGACCTTCTTCCGCTATATGGCCGAAGGCTTACGCGAGATTATGGCTGAGCTGGGATTCCGGACCATTGATGAGATGGTCGGCCAGGCAAATAAATTAAAAGTCCGCGACGATATACAGCACTGGAAATACAAGCATTTGGATCTGTCTCCGGTCCTGCATATGGAATCTCCGCGTAAAGAAGATGGTATCTACTGTCAGACGACCCAAAACCATGCGTTGGAAGAGGTGCTGGATCGACGTCTGCTTGAAGCAGCTGCACCAGCACTTGAGCGTGGTGAAGCGGTTCAGGCTGAATTCCCGATTCTCAACACAGATCGTAGTGTTGGTTCGATGCTCTCGAATGAAATTTCAAAAGTCTATAAAGCTGATGGACTGCCACAAACCATGAAAGTTAAATTTAACGGTTCTGCGGGTCAGTCTTTCGGGGCATTTACCACTAAAGGTGTCCAGTTTGAAGTTGAAGGGGATGCGAATGACTACTGGGGTAAAGGATTGTCAGGCGGAACACTGATTCTTTATCCAAACAAACAATCATCGATTATTCCTGAAGATAACATCGTTGTGGGTAACGTCTGTTTCTATGGTGCAACGTCCGGTGAATCATTTATCCGCGGTAAAGCTGGTGAACGTTTCTGTGTGCGTAACTCAGGTGCGACAGTGGTTGTCGAAGGGACCGGTGATCACGGTTGTGAATACATGACCGGCGGTGTGGCGATTATTCTTGGCCCGACAGGACGTAACTTTGCTGCCGGTATGAGTGGTGGCGTGGCTTATGTCTGGGATAATCAGGGTGATTTCGAGAATAAGCTGAACCAGGAGCTGGTCGATCTGGATCCAATCGATAAGGAAGATGAAGCTTTGATCCGGAACATGTTAACCAAGCATGTCCAGTTTACCGGAAGTGAAGTCGCGCAGTCGTTCCTGGATAACTTTGAAGTGAGTTTACAATCACTGATGAAAGTTATGCCAAGAGACTATAAAGCCGTACTTCAGAAACAAAAAGCAGAACAGGGAACAGAGCAAGTTCAAGCGGAGGCAGTGTAATGGGAAAGCCAACTGGATTTTTAGAGTTCGGTCGAGAACTACCACCAAAAGCAGATCCGGCAGAGCGGATTCAGCACAACAAAGAGTTTGTCCTGAATGAAGCCTTCGGAGAAAAAATTAATGAACAGGCGTCTCGCTGTATGGACTGTGGTGTACCGTTCTGCCATAACGGCTGCCCTATCGGTAATATCATTCCCGAGTTCAATGACGCTGTTTACCGGGAAAGCTGGCAGGAAGCCTGGCATATTTTGAGTTCAACGAATAACTTTCCTGAATTTACCGGCCGGGTTTGCCCCGCGCCGTGTGAAAGCGCCTGTGTGCTTGGGATCAATCAGGATCCCATCACAATCTGTAATATCGAAAAAACGATTGTGGAAACCGCATACAAAGAAGGTTATGCCCAACCCAAAACGCCGGGAAGCCGTACCGGAAAAACCGTTGCTATTGTGGGCTCCGGTCCTTCCGGACTGGCTGCTGCTGAACAGTTAAACAGTGCAGGCCATACGGTGACAGTTTATGAACGGGATGAGAAAGTTGGCGGCCTGCTGCGCTTTGGCATTCCGGATTTTAAACTCGGTATGGATGTCATTGATCGTAAAATCGATCTGATGAAGGAAGCCGGGATTAAGTTTGTCGTCAATGCGCATGTCGGCGTCAATATCAACGCCCGCCAGCTTCGGCAGGAATATGATGTGGTTCTGCTGACCGGTGGTTCCACGGTACCACGCGATTTGACGGTTCCCGGCCGCGAGCTGAAAGGTGTTTATTTTGCGATGCAGTTCCTTGCTCAAAATAACCGCCGGGCTAACGGCATGGACCTGAAAGGTGAAGAAATTCATGCGAAAGGGAAACATGTCGTTGTGATTGGTGGTGGTGATACCGGTTCAGACTGTGTGGGAACCTCAAACCGACATGGCGCAGCCAGTATCACTCAGGTTGAAATCATGCCGGTACCGCCAGAGAAACGTCCGGCAAACATGCCATGGCCGCAGTATCCGATGATTCTTCGCACGTCCACTTCTCACGAAGAAGGCTGTGAACGTCACTGGAATATTCTCACCAAAGCGTTTATTGGCAATGATCAGGGTGAAGTCACCGGATTAAAAGTGGCAGATATCGTCTGGCAAGATGCTGCACCGGGAGAACGTCCGGCTTTCGAAGAAGTTGCCGGAAGTGAACGGATTCTTCCCTGCGATATGGCTTTCCTTGCAATGGGCTTTCTGCATCCGGAACCAGACAGCGTTTTAGCGCAGTTAGACATCAAACTGGATGAAAGAGGCAATGTCGCTACCTCTGATTTCCAAACCAATCAGAAAGGCATTTTTGCTGCCGGTGATATGCGGACCGGTCAGTCGCTGGTTGTTCGTTGCATCAACGAAGGTCGTGAATGTTCCCGCGCAATCGATAACTATCTGATGGGCCAGACTAACCTTGAATCCAAGGCTGACTCACTGATGTTATCCGCATAATCAACTATACTTCTCCTTGTATCAAGAGATGCAGGGAGAAGCTTTTCCTGCCATATTCTTCACACACAAGTTCACAGCTGCAGCAGCATTTCCACTAAGAAAAATGACTTATTATTCACATGAATGAATTATTATGCATCACAGAAAGGAAATTTCTTGATCTTTCCCCCTGTTAAAGCTAATTTTTAAGGTTCGCATTAAACTAACAAATGAGAATGAATTGCTTTACTAACTAAATGCGACAATAAAATAACATACATAATAGTCAGTCATTTTCTGTCTTGAAGACAGCACGCAAAAGGAGACTTGCAATGGCTCTATATGACCCGAATCTTGAAAGAGATAACTGTGGTTTTGGTCTGATCGCTCACATGGAAGGTCAGGCAAGCCATAAACTGGTCCGGACGGCGATCTCAGCCCTTGATCGCATGACTCACCGTGGCGGGATTGCAGCCGACGGAAAAACAGGTGATGGTTGTGGCCTGCTGCTGCAAAAACCTGATTCTTATCTACGTCTTATAGCAACCGAGCAACAATGGAAACTCGGAAAGCAATATGCTGTCGGCATGCTGTTTTTAAACCGTGACCCGGTCAAAGCCCAGTCAGCCCGTGATATTATTCATCAGGAACTCTCAAGGGAAACCCTCACAATTGCCGGGTGGCGGGATGTACCGACTAATCCGGATGTTCTTGGCCCGATTGCCCGCGATTCACTGCCGGATATCCAGCAGGTATTTATTTCCGCACCGGCAGGCTGGCAGGAACAGGATATAGAAAGACGCTTGTATATTGCCCGGCGGCGCATTGAGAAGCGAATAACTGATGATCGGGATTTCTATATCTGTTCTTTTTCCACTCAGGTGCTGGTCTATAAAGGATTGTGTATGCCGGCTGACCTGCCAAGATTTTATCTGGATCTGGCAGATCTCCGCATGGAGTCAGCCATCTGCTTGTTCCACCAGCGCTTTTCAACCAATACACAACCCCGCTGGCCACTGGCACAACCATTTCGCTATCTGGCCCATAATGGTGAAATCAACACGATTGCCGGTAACCGACAGTGGGCAAGAGCCCGCGCCTATAAATTTGCTTCACCACTGCTACCGGATTTGCAATCGGCTGCGCCGTTTGTGAATGAAACAGGTTCGGACTCTTCCAGTCTCGATAATATGCTCGATTTATTCCTTGCCGGTGGGATGGATCTGTTCCGTGCCATGAGAATGCTGGTGCCGCCTGCATGGCAAAATCACCCGGATATGGATGAAGAACTTCGTGCCTTCTATGATTTTAACTCAAAACATATGGAACCATGGGACGGCCCGGCCGGTATTGTGCTTTGTGACGGACGTCATGCGGCCTGTAACCTGGACCGGAATGGCCTCAGACCAGCCCGTTATGTCATCACCAAGGATAATCTGATAACTCTGGCTTCCGAAGTGGGCATCTGGGATTATGCCCCCGATGAAGTTGCAGTCAAAGGACGTGTCGGTCCGGGAGAATTACTGGTTATAGACACACAAACCGGAAAACTGTGGCAGTCAGAAGAAATAGATAATGATCTGAAGAGCCGCCATCCCTATCAGGAATGGATGAAACATAATGTTTACCGGTTAACCCCCTTTTCAGAGCTGGGTGATAGCGAGATCGGACAACGTGATTTCGATGATCATCAGCTTCGGACCTATCAAAAACAGTTTGCGATGAGCAACGAAGAAATCGATCAGGTCTTGCGGGTACTGGGCGACATGGGACAGGAAGCCGTTGGCTCCATGGGCGACGACACACCAATGGCGGTCTTATCATCAAGAGAACGACTCATTACTGACTATTTCCGCCAGAAATTCGCTCAGGTGACGAACCCGCCGATCGACCCGCTGAGAGAAAAACACGTCATGTCGCTGGCCACCAGTATTGGTCAGGAGATGAATGTATTCTGTGAAACAGATGGGCACGCCCACCGGGTCAGCTTCAATTCACCGGTCCTGCTGTACTCCGATTTAAAGCAGTTGTTATGCCTTGGCGATCAGCACTATAAGAATACGATTCTCGATATCAATTATGACCCGGATGAGAAAGACCTTAAACAGGCGATTCTCGATCTGTGTGATATTGCTGAACAAGTCGTTCGCGAAGGGACTGTTTTGATTGTCCTTTCGGACCGGGAAATTACGCCGGAAAAAGTGCCTATCCCGGCAGCAATGGTTGTTGGTGCAATACAAACCCGGCTGGTCGAAGCTCAGCTGAGATGCGATGCAAATATCATCATCGAAACCGCTGCCGCCAGAGACCCGCACCAGTTTGCCGTTTTACTTGGCTTTGGCGCAACCGCAGTTTATCCGTATCTGGCTTATGAATCACTGGGGAAACTGATCGATGATGGCGTACTGGACAAAAACTATCGCGAAGTGATGCAGAACTATCAAAACGGCATCAACAAAGGTTTGTATAAAATCATGTCGAAGATGGGGATTTCCACTGTCGCGTCTTATCGGTGCTCCCAGTTATTTGAAGCCGTCGGTCTGCATCAAAATCTGGTTGATCTGTGCTTCAGAGGTGTGACAACCCGGATTCAGGGCGCAGACTTCACCGATTTTCAGCAAGATCTGCTGAACTTATCACGTAAAGCCTG
This sequence comes from Vibrio aerogenes, assembly GCF_024346755.1. Lineage (NCBI taxonomy): Bacteria > Pseudomonadati > Pseudomonadota > Gammaproteobacteria > Vibrionales > Vibrionaceae > Vibrio > Vibrio aerogenes. The sequence goes on from NZ_AP024861.1 coordinate 3,294,928, forward strand.
GACCAAACGAAAAGCAGTTGATCATGGTGGTTTACTCAAATTTGTTCATGGCGGGGAATATCATACGTACAACCCGGATGTCGTCAGCACCCTGCAAACTGCGGTCAAATCAGGCACAGCGCAGGATTATCAGCAGTTTGCACAACAGGTCAATCAAAGACCGGTCGCAACATTACGAGACCTGATGAGACTGAAAAAAGCCGCTTCTCCCTTACCGCTGGCTAAAACTGAATCTGAACAAGATCTGTTTAAACGTTTTGATTCCGCCGCAATGTCTATCGGGGCACTCAGCCCTGAGGCGCATGAGGCACTGGCAACAGCAATGAACCGCCTGGGGGGATATTCTAACTCCGGTGAAGGCGGAGAAGATCCCCGCCGTTTTGGGACTGAACGTAACTCAAAGATTAAACAGGTCGCCTCCGGCCGCTTTGGTGTAACACCCCATTACCTTGTCAATGCAGATGTGCTGCAAATTAAAGTCGCTCAGGGAGCCAAACCCGGTGAAGGCGGACAGCTCCCCGGTCACAAAGTCACCGCAGAGATAGCACGCCTTCGTCACTCAGTGCAGGGCGTTACCCTGATTTCACCACCACCACATCACGATATTTATTCGATTGAAGATCTGGCGCAGCTGATTTTTGATTTGAAGCAGGTCAATCCGGATGCGCTGGTCTCCGTGAAGCTGGTTTCTGAACCCGGTGTTGGCACTATCGCAACCGGCGTGGCCAAAGCGTATGCGGACCTCATTACGATTTCAGGCTATGACGGCGGAACCGCAGCCAGCCCACTGACATCAGTAAAATATGCGGGTTGTCCTTGGGAGCTGGGACTGGCGGAAACACAGCAAGCACTGGTTGCTAACGGATTAAGACATAAAATCCGCCTGCAGGTGGATGGCGGTCTGAAAACAGGCTTAGATGTCATTAAAGGCGCGATCCTGGGGGCAGAAAGCTTTGGATTTGGTACTGCGCCGATGGTTGCAATGGGATGTAAGTTCCTGCGCATCTGTCACTTAAATAACTGTGCAACGGGTGTCGCGACTCAGGATGAAACACTACGCCGCAATTACTTCAAAGGCCTGCCGGATATGGTCGTCAACTACTTTACCGGACTGGCACAGGAAGTCCGTGGCTATCTGGCTGAATTAGGCGTTGAAAAACTCACAGACTTAATTGGCCGAACCGATCTGCTGGAAGTCGTGGATGGCTTCACTGCAAAGCAAACCAAGCTGGATTTATCCGATATTCTGGCACAACCCATCTCGGCTGAAGGACACCCGATGTTCTGTAGCGAGCCCAATACACCATTTGATCAGGGGCAACTTAACCAGACGATCATTCAGGATGCCAGCGAAGCGGTGAACACGCAGCAAACCGTGAATTTGTATTACGATATTATCAATACGGATCGCTCTGTCGGTGCCCGGCTATCTGGTGAAATCGCAAAACGCTATGGAAATCAGGGCATGGCAGCGTCCCCGGTCAAAATTCATTTTGAAGGCACCGCGGGCCAATCCTTCGGTGTCTGGAATGCCGGCGGCGTTGAACTGTATCTGACCGGAGATGCCAATGACTATGTCGGTAAAGGGATGGCAGGCGGAAAAATTGTGATTAAGCCGCATGTTGGCACGGCATTCAAATGCCATGAAGCGACCATTATCGGGAATACCTGTCTTTATGGCGCAACCGGCGGGAAACTATTTGCCTCAGGCAAAGCCGGAGAACGCTTTGCAGTCAGAAACTCAGGGACAATTGCCGTGATTGAAGGCGCAGGAGATAACGCCTGTGAATACATGACGGGGGGTATCGTCGCCATACTTGGTGCGACAGGCGTCAACTTTGGCGCCGGGATGACCGGCGGATTTGCTTATGTACTCGATCACAATCAGGATTTTCAGGGACGGGTCAACAAAGAATCAGTGGAAGCAATTTCGCTGCAGGAACTCAATATTCATCAGGAACACTTGCGGGGCTTGATTGCAGAACATCTGGAAGAAACAGGCTCACTTCATGCCGAAGCCATTCTGGCAAACTTTGATGAGTGGATTCCGAAGTTCTACCTCGTGAAACCACAAGCAGCAGATCTGAAAACATTGCTGGGGCATCAAAGCCGCAGCGCAGCAGAACTGCGTGTTCAGGCACAGTAACAGGAGCCAGAGAATCATGAGTCAAAATGTCTATCAGTTTATTGATGTGAATCGTGTTGATCCGGCGAAAAAGCCGCTGAACATCCGTAAAATCGAGTTCGTGGAAATTTATGAACCGTTCACCAAACAGCAGGCAACTGCTCAGGCAGACCGCTGTCTGGACTGCGGTAACCCGTACTGTGAATGGAAATGCCCGGTTCATAACTACATTCCACAATGGTTAAAACTGGCCAATGAAGGCAGAATTATTGAAGCTGCGGAACTATCTCACCAGACCAACAGCCTGCCCGAAGTCTGTGGACGGGTTTGTCCGCAGGATCGTTTGTGTGAAGGCTCCTGTACCTTAAATGATGATTTCGGTGCAGTCACAATCGGTAACATAGAAAAATATATTACCGATAAAGCCTTTGAAATGGGTTGGAAACCCGATATGTCCCAGGTGGTATGGACCGGTAAAAAGGTCGCGGTGATCGGTGCAGGTCCGGCCGGACTGGCCGCAGCCGACGTGCTGGCGAGAAATGGTGTCAAACCAGTTGTGTTTGACCGCTACCCGGAAATCGGCGGGCTTCTGACTTTTGGGATCCCATCGTTCAAGCTGGAAAAGTCAGTGATGACCAATCGCCGCCGTATCTTTGAGGGCATGGGCGTTGAGTTCCGGCTGAATACAGAGGTGGGACAAGATGTTTCCCTGCAGAATCTCATTGATGATTATGATGCTGTTTTTCTCGGCGTCGGGACTTATCAGTCCATGCGTGCCGGACTCAGGAACGAAGATGCATCCGGCGTGTATGATGCACTGCCATTTCTGATTTCCAATACCTACCGGGTCATGCGCTTAAAACAGGAGCAGCCTTTCATCGATATGGCCGGGAAAAAAGTGGTGGTTCTTGGGGGCGGGGATACAGCGATGGACTGCGTCCGGACTTCAGTCCGTCAGGGAGCCAGCCGGGTCATCTGTGCTTACCGCCGTGATGAAGAGAACATGCCGGGATCACGCAGAGAAGTCAAAAATGCCAGAGAAGAAGGGGTTGAATTTATGTTTAACCTGCAGCCTCTGGGCGTCGAAGTCGATGAAGAGGGCAAAGTCAGCGGAATTCAGGTCGTGAAAACCGCTTTAGGCGAACCGGATGCTGCCGGACGTCGCAGACCTGAACCCGTTCCCGGAAGTGAGCACATACTTGAGGCCGATGCGGTGATTATGGCATTTGGCTTTCAGGCTCACCCGATGCCATGGCTGGAGCCTTTCGGCGTTGAACTGGATCAATGGGGACGCATCAAGGCACCGGATAACGGCCAGTTCAAATATCAGACCTCGAACGAAAAAATCTTTGCCGGAGGGGATATTGTCCGGGGATCCGATTTGGTCGTTACGGCCATCGATGAAGGCAGGAAAGCTGCTGAGGGTATCCTTGACTATCTGCAAGTCTGATACATCTGAAGATGCAGTACAATCTTTCAGTCTGTTTGTGAAAGCTTGTACTGCCCATCAGGTAACAGTGGCGCTGTTCATACATCAATGCTCTTCCTGTCTACAGATTTCATGCTAAACTCTGCCCAAAATGTTATTCAGTGAGAGATACGCCATGAAAATCGGCATTATCGGTGCAATGGAGCAGGAAGTTGCACTTTTAAAATCGGCATTAACCCAGCTTAAAGAAGAAAAAAAAGCTGGATGTACATACTTTACCGGTCAGATTAACGGCATAGACGTTGTGCTGCTGCAGTCAGGTATCGGTAAAGTTGCCGCATCGGTCGGAACCGCCTTACTTTTGGAACTCTATCAACCGGATATTGTGATTAACACCGGCTCTGCCGGAGGATTCGACGCATCACTGACAATGGGTGATGTGGTCATCTCAACTGAAGTCCGTCATCACGATGCCGACCTGACCGCTTTTGGATATGAGCAGGGACAAATGGCAGGACAACCCGCTGCATTTGCCGCCGATGCCAAACTGATTGATCTGGCAGAAAAAGCGCTGACCCAGGGAAATCATCACGCTGTCCGCGGGCTAATCTGTACCGGTGATACCTTTGTCTGTAAACCAGAAAGGCAGGCATTTATCCGGGAGCACTTCCCTCAGGTCATCGCGGTTGAAATGGAAGCAGCGGCGATTGCTCAAACCTGTTACCAGTTCGGAACACCATTTGTTGTCGTCAGAGCCATTTCTGACGTTGCAGATAAAGAATCACCCATGTCTTTTGACGAATTCCTGCCGCTGGCGGCGAAGAGTTCATCAGATATGGTATTAAAAATGCTTGAATTACTGCATTCATCCTGAAAAATTCTGAATTAATGAACCCTGTCATTGAAATCATTCAGGCAAACAGCGCTCTGCTTATTTTGTGGGGCGCTTTGCTGATTCATTTTATTCTCCCGATTCCGCGGCATGCTCATCCTGTCACACTGTGGCACAAATTTGCCGAAATTCTGGCAGAGAAAGTTAATGGACCAAATAGTTTTACGCAAAAAGGAATTTCCGGCGCAATGGCCTGGGCGCTGATGGTCATTCCCGCCCTGATATTATTGATAGCCTTCCGTCCTTTAGTCTGGCAACCCGAATTTTATGACCTCGCCCTTTTATTACTCGCACTGAACTGGCGGGAACAAACCCAGCTGGCGTCGGGTCTGATAAAAGCTTTATCAACAGAAGATAAACAGACTGCAAGACAGCTTTTATCTGAGACCAATAATCGTCAAACAGCAGCATTATCTATTGTCGGTCTTGGAAAAGCCGGGGCTGAAACACTTATTGTCGGGCAAGCCCGGCAAGTCGTCGCTGTCATGTTCTGGTATGGCATTGCCGGTGGCTGCGGTGCATTCATATTCCGCCTGATAACGGAACTGAGCCGGGCGTGGTCTCCTTCTCAACCGGCCTGCTACCCTTTTGGCGTCACCAGCGCCAGATTACTGGCACTGCTTGAGGCGATTCCGTCCATCCTTTTCACCGGCCTGCTTTTACCGGGTAAGTCCTTGCCCTGGAGACAAATCCGCACCCAGGCGGCTATCTGGCCATCATTTGCTCCCGGCTGGCTACTGGCAACCGTAGGAAATAAACTGAATCTGTCTCTTGGCGGACCTGCCATTTATGATGGAAAAAAATCTGTCCGGACCAAAATAGGCGGCCGGATTGTTCCGTCAGCACTGCATCTCTCCCAGACTCAGAGAATGCTCAATCAGCGTACATTCATCTGGATTCTGGCGCAAAGCCTGATAACCTTCATGATCATGCAGGTCATCTGATGAGATATGTACACTTTTTCATTCTGTTTCTTTGCCTCTCTCCAGCTTGTTTTGCAAAGCCTGTTTCACGAGTGATCACGCTGTCACCACACGCGACTGAAATTGCTTTTGCAGCCGGACTGGGTGACAAAGTGATTGCGGTCAGCAAGCACAGTGACTATCCGCTTCAGGCGCAAAAACTTCCTGAAGTTGCCAATTATCACGGCCTGAATATCGAAAAAATTCTTGCGCTGAAGCCTGATCTGGTGATTAGCTGGCCGGACGGGAATCCTCCCAAAGAAATCAATAAGCTCAAACGAATGGGACTTCGGATTTATCCGTCTCACATCTCCACCCTGAGTGATATCGCACAAAATATTGAGGACCTGAGCCAGTTTGCAGATAACCCGCAGGAAGGCCTGAAGAATGCGCAACATATCCGCGACGCTGTGACTGCATTAAAACACAAATACCAGCATCGCCGGAAAGTGACCTATTTTTATCAACTGAGCAGTAAACCACTCATAACTATGGCTCGTCACAGCTGGCCTGCCGAAGTGTTTGACTTATGTGGTGGAGTGAATGTTTTCCGGGATGCAATCACGCCATATCCTCAGGTTAGCCTCGAAAAAGTGCTCCTTGCGCGGCCAGAAGTGATCTTCAAAACAGATGAGCAGAGCCAGAAAGAAAATCTGTGGTCTGAATGGCCGGATATTCCAGCGGTGAAACATCATCATATCTGGTCAGTGCATGCCGACTGGATGAATCGCCCTACACCACGAACTTTATATGCGGTCAAAGAAGTCTGCCGGTATTTTGATTCCGTCCGGCAAAATCACTAACGATTCAGTGCATTTTTATTTACAATGCGCTCAATTTTTCGAGTTTAACCCGCGGATATGCATCGGTGGCTGTTTATGTTTCTTTATCTGATTGATTTATTTGGCACTGCGGTATTTGCAGTTTCGGGCGTCATACTTGCAGGAAAACTAAGAATGGATCCGTTCGGTGTCATCGTGTTAGGTGGGGTGACCGCAATTGGTGGCGGGACAATTCGCGACATTATGCTGGATGCGACCCCCATCTTCTGGATTCATGATACCACCTATCTTTGGGTCATTTTATCGACCTGTTTTCTGACCATGATGATTGTCCGGCGTCCCAAGCGTATCCCCTGGTGGGTTTTACCAGTATGCGATGCCATTGGTCTGGCTGTTTTTGTCGGGATTGGCGTCGATAAAGCACTCGCCTATCAGGATTCTTATCTGGTGGCTGTGATGATGGGGGTGCTAACGGGCTGTGGCGGCGGAATTATCCGTGATGTATTAGCCAGAGAAATTCCCATGGTACTGCGCCATGAAGTTTATGCGACGGCATGTATTGTGGGGGGTATCTTCCATACCACAGCCATTGCACTTGAATATAATCACCAGATCGCGCTGCTTGCCGGGCTGGTGTCAACGCTCATTATCCGGCTCGGCGCGATTCGCTGGCACCTGTCATTGCCGGTGTTCGCAATGAATAAGTAATCCGGAATAATTTTAAAACAGCCAAGCGGGAATCATAGACTGCTGGTTCAGCGATAAAAGCACTATCAGAAGAAATATGATTCCCGCTTGCCTCAAGGCGTGTATGTCTTTCATCGCCGTTCCTGCCGGAGGCGATGAAAGATAAATACGCTCTAGAGTATGGATAATAACCATTGCTGATGTTGCTCCCACAATAGCTTCAATGCCATCAGAATACACATCGTCACGACCAGAGGGCGAATCCATTTCTGCCCTTTGCTCACCACAATTTTTGCGCCGGTTCTCGCACCAATAAACTGTCCGGCAGCCATCACTAATCCAATTTTCCATACCGGCAGCCCGGCAAGAATAAAAAAGCTGAGCGCGGCAATGTTCGAAGTAAAGTTCAACACCTTGGTTCTGGCAGTTGCTTCAACCAAAGAGAAACGCATCAATGTCACATAGGCAACAGCAAAAATAGCACCGGTTCCCGGTCCGAAGAAGCCATCATAAAACCCAACGCAAGTACCAACACACAAAGCAAACACCGCTTCAGATATAACTGCAGGCTTCCCGTGTGAATCAGAGACGGGCTGAGGAGCAAACAGAAAGTATGCTGAAATACCAAGCAATAAAAGAGGAATCAGACTGGTTAATATCGTGGCATCTATCAGCTGAACACATCCGGCACCAAACACCGCACCAACAAACGTACACAAGATAGCCAGGCGCATTTGCCGGAGTGAAACCAGCCCACTACGGATAAAATAAAGTGTTGAAGAAAAGCTCCCGAACGATCCCTGCAGTTTATTCGTTGCAATGGCCTGAGCTGGCGGCACGCCTGCCGCTAATAATGCAGGAACCGTGATCAATCCACCACCACCGGCAATCGCATCAATCCACCCTGCAACGACAGCAACAGAAAAAAGTAATGTCAGTAATTCAACAGAAATATCCATACCATCTCTCATTCATCTGAAATCTTCTCCTTCTCACCTGACAAGAACGAAATTTTTTTCACGGTCATCGCAATCGGTGACTTCGCCCCCTCCAGTAAAAGCATATCCCCCACAGAAACATGATGCCAAACCGCTTTGGGAACATCACATAAAAGCCTTTCAGCAGAAGGATCTGAAGGAGAACGAAGCCAGAGTTTTCCATCACAACTTCCCCGGCCATGTCCATACCAGTCATCAGATTTATCAGAAACACGCTCTATCTGGGTACCTGGTTCAGCAATCAGTAAATGTAGCGGAACCGCGATACCTTGTACCATAAAAAGCACACTCATCGGTCCGATAAAGATAAGGCCACAAACAAGCATCAACTGAGTTCCAAAGGTCGCCCCTTTCAGGCTTTGACGAAAATGGGCAGTAAACGCAAACAACACAGATAACGGACCACCAACATATAAAAGTGATGGCCAAAACCTCTTATCGAAAGACGGACTCATTAACGGATCAATCCAATGCCCAATCAAAAATCCAACAAAACAGAACAGCATGACTATAAAAATCGTGCAGGCAATTCTTTGTTTTATTCCATCTTTACGACTCTGTTCCCTGTATTGATCATACAGTTGAGAAATGCTGTATTGATGTAAAGGTGACAACTTCACCTCCAGCTCATCCATGCTGCATTCACCCAGGTCGACTGAAGCAGAAGCTTTGTCCCAAAATCCCCGCTTCTGGCTTTTATTGAGGATATCAAGGCTTAACAAAAAGACATCTTTGTCCAGCGGAAGTAGTGAGAAACTCATGATATCTTGTTCACTCTCCGCTTTATGAAGTAACAGCCCGGCAGTCCCTTCCCCCTGGTTCAATTTATCCAGTTCCTGCTGCCAGTTAAAATTCTTCGCAAAATTGATCGCCTGCTCAAAGGTCAGTCCGGATTGAGATTCATATTCAATATCCAGGAATTTTTTACCTTCAGGCTGATGCGGAGATGCCCAGTTCGCTGTAATCCCCTGTGTAGATTTATAATTTTGGTGCATAAACAACAAAGCTCTGACAAAAGTGTCAGCATACTGCAAAACCAGAATAACAGAAACCCATATAACCACCTGAAAGACAATAAAAAGACCCTGGTATCAAATGAAAAAAAGCCTGACATGAAAGCCAGGCTTTAAGACAGAAGAAATACAAAAATTATTTTATTTTACGATGCATTTCCTGAACAGAAATCACCGAGTTTTTCGGATTCGCGGTATGTGCCATTGCCGTTGCAAATGCTGCATTCAGTGTCGTTGTGTAGTTCACTTTTTCAGCCAGAGCACCGCGGCGCAATACTTTCGAATCTTCAATCGCCTGACGTCCGGATGCCGTATTAATGATGTACGTATACTCATTATTCTTAATCCGGTCCAGAATATGAGGACGTCCTTCATGTACTTTGTTCACCAGGCGGGGATTGATCCCAGCTTCACCTAAGACGACTGCCGTACCATGAGTCGCATCCAGATGACATCCCAGCTCAAGCAACTGATGCGCTAAATCAACAACCCGCTGTTTGTCGCCAGCCCGAACAGAAATCAGAGCCCGGCCACCTTCAGGATAAACGTGCCCACACGCCAGCTCAGCTTTTGCAAACGCTTCCGCAAAAGTACTGCCTACGCCCATCACTTCACCTGTCGAACGCATTTCAGGCCCAAGCAGTGGATCCACGCCCGGGAACTTGTTGAACGGCAAAACGACTTCTTTGACTGAATAGTAAGGCGGTACAATTTCCTGAGTGAATCCCTGCTCGGTCAGTGACTGTCCAGCCATCACACGGGCTGCAATTTTAGCCAGTGGTGCACCCGTTGCTTTAGAAACAAACGGCACTGTACGGGCTGCACGCGGATTCACCTCAATCAGATAAACCTCATTGTTTTTCACCGCAAACTGGGTATTCATCAATCCGCGAACACCAAGTTCAAAAGCAAGTTTTTCTACCTGCTCGCGCATGACATTCTGGATGTCCTGACTCAGGGTATAAGGAGGCAGAGAACACGCAGAATCACCGGAGTGAACTCCTGCCTGCTCGATATGCTCCATAATACCGCCAATCACAACGCGCTCACCATCACAGATCGCATCAATATCAACTTCAATGGCATCGTCAAGGAAGTGATCGAGTAAGACCGGAGATTCATTCGAAACACTAACAGCTTCGTTAAAGTAACGACGTAAATCAGCCTCGTCATACACGATTTCCATCGCCCGGCCACCCAGCACGTAAGAAGGGCGAACAACCAACGGATAACCAATCTTCTCAGCCTTATCAACCGCCTGTTCAATCGCCGTGACAGTCGCGTTTTCAGGCTGCTTCAGTCCAAGGCGCTCAACTGCCTGCTGGAAACGCTCCCGGTCTTCTGCACGGTCAATTGCATCAGGGCTGGTTCCGATAATCGGCACTCCGGCAGCTTCAAGCTCACGGGCCAGTTTTAAAGGCGTTTGGCCACCATACTGAACAATCACACCGGTCGGTTGTTCAACCCTGACAATCGACAAAACATCTTCCAGTGTCACTGGCTCGAAATAGAGACGGTCAGAAGTGTCATAGTCGGTTGAAACGGTTTCCGGGTTACAGTTGACCATGATGGTCTCATAACCGTCTTCACGCAAAGCCAGTGAAGCATGAACACAGCAGTAGTCAAATTCTATCCCCTGACCAATCCGGTTCGGGCCACCACCCAGAACCATAATTTTCTTCTGGCTGGTTGGCTGAGCTTCACATTCGTCATCATAGGATGAATACATATATGCCGTTGAAGAAGCAAATTCGGCAGCACAGGTATCAACCCGTTTGTAAACCGGATAAATGCTGAACTGGTCACGCAAGCGGCGAATTTCATTTTCTGAAACGCCTACCAGCTTCGATAAACGGGCATCAGAGAAACCTTTGCGTTTCACCTGACGAAGGACCTCTTCAGTCAGACCAGCAAAACCACTGGCCTTCAATTGCTCTTCGAGACGCACCAATTCTTCAATTTGCACGAGGAACCAACGGTCAATATTCGTCAGCTTAAAGATGCCATCGACAGAAAGGCCTGCGCGGAAAGCATCTGCGATATACCAGATTCGCTCAGCACCTGCTTCTTTGAGTTCCTGACGAATCCGGGTGAGTGCATCCGGAGATTCAAGGTCAACAATTTCATCAAATCCGGTCGCACCAACTTCCAGTCCTCTTAATGCTTTTTGCAAAGATTCCTGCTGGTTACGGCCAATCGCCATCACTTCACCCACAGATTTCATCTGTGTTGTCAGGCGATCATTTGCTCCGGCGAATTTTTCGAAGTTGAAACGCGGAATCTTCGTGACGACATAATCAATGGTAGGCTCAAATGAAGCCGGCGTTACACCACCGGTAATATCATTGGTTAACTCATCAAGGGTGAAACCAACGGCCAGTTTCGCTGCAATTTTTGCAATCGGGAAACCTGTCGCTTTCGAAGCAAGCGCAGAAGAACGGGAGACCCGCGGGTTCATTTCGATGATCACCATCCGGCCATCTTTTGGATCGATACCAAACTGAACGTTAGAACCACCGGTTTCTACACCGATTTCACGCAGAACAGCCAGAGAAGCATTCCGCATCAGCTGGTATTCTTTATCCGTGAGTGTTTGCGCCGGTGCAACCGTAATTGAGTCTCCGGTATGAATTCCCATCGGGTCAAAGTTCTCAATCGAGCAGACGATGATACAGTTGTCATTTTTATCCCGGACAACTTCCATCTCGTACTCTTTCCAGCCAATCAGTGATTCATCAATCAGCAATTCATTAGTTGGTGAGAGATCGAGCCCGCGGCTACAGATTTCTTCAAACTCTTCTTTGTTATAAGCAATACCGCCACCGGTGCCGCCCATTGTAAAGGACGGGCGGATAATACAAGGGAAGCCGACTTTATCAAGTACCTGATAAGCTTCTTCCATCGTTTTCGCAGTATCTGCACGCGGGCATTCCAGACCGATAGATTTCATCGCCGCGTCAAAACGGGAACGGTCTTCCGCTTTATCGATCGCATCGGCTGTTGCACCAATCATTTCCACGCCAAATTCAGCCAGAACACCATGGCGATCCAGATCCAGAGCGCAGTTCAGTGCAGTCTGTCCACCCATGGTGGGCAATACAGCATCCGGACGTTCTTTTTCAATAATCTTTCGAACAACTTCCCACTGAATTGGCTCGATATAAGTTGAATCAGCCATCTCAGGATCAGTCATAATTGTCGCCGGGTTAGAGTTCACCAGAATCACCCGGTACCCTTCCTCTTTCAGCGCTTTACATGCCTGAGCGCCAGAGTAGTCAAACTCACAAGCCTGACCAATAACAATAGGACCAGCACCCAGAATGAGAATACTTTTTATATCGGTACGTTTTGGCATTATTTGTAACTCCGGTTAAGCGCTGTGTTTTTGAATCAGTTCAATAAAATGGTCGAAGAGTGGTGCAGCATCATGCGGCCCCGGACTTGCTTCAGGGTGTCCCTGGAAGCTGAAAGCTGGTTTATCAGTACGGTGAATACCTTGTAAAGAACCATCAAACAGAGACTTATGAGTGGCTTTCAGATTGTCAGGTAAAGAGGCTTCATCCGCAGCAAAACCATGATTCTGGGAAGTGATCATCACAACATCCCGCTCAAGGTCTTTCACCGGGTGGTTTGCACCGTGATGACCGAATTTCATTTTGATGGTTTTAGCACCAGAAGCCAGCGCCAGAATTTGATGTCCCAGACAAATACCAAACACAGGCAGACCTTTATCAAGAAAAACTTTTGTCGCTTCGATTGCATAAGTACATGGTTCCGGGTCACCCGGGCCATTAGATAAGAAGACGCCGTCAGGATTCATTGCCAGAACTTCTTCAGCCGTTGTCTTGGCAGGGACGACAGTCAAACGGCACCCGCGATCCACAAGCATCCGTAAAATATTTCTTTTCGCACCGAAATCATAAGCGACGACGTGATAAGGCAAATCTGTCTCATCTTTCGGGCAAGGTAATCCTTTTTCCAAAGTCCAGGAACCCTGGGTCCACTGATAAGATTCTTTTGTTGTCACTTCTTTTGCTAAATCCATCCCTTTCAATCCGGGAAACTCTTTTGCTTTTGTTAAAGCCAAGGCTTCATCCAGATTATCACCAGCCATGATACATCCATTCTGGCTGCCTTTTTCTCTCAGGATACGAGTGAGTTTGCGGGTATCGATATCAGCAATACCAACAATATTTTTGGCTTTAAGGTATTCAGACAATGACTGTTCGCTTCTGAAATTAGAGGCAACAAGCGGAAGATCCCGAATCACAAGTCCTTGTGCATGAACAGCAGAAGATTCTTCATCTTCGGTATTGGTTCCGGTATTTCCAATATGGGGATAGGTAAGAGTTACGATTTGCCGGGAATAGGAAGGGTCAGTGAGGATCTCTTGATACCCCGTCATCGAGGTATTAAAAACGACTTCACCAACGGATATCCCATCTGCGCCAATGGATGCTCCGTGGAACACTGTCCCATCTTCAAGGACTAACAGTGCTGACTTACTCAAGACAACCTCCAGAATAAAAATTCAAAAAAAATGTATTAAACTGCAAATTCGTCTTTCTTACTTGCTATTTATGAACACCATAGCGTATTTCGGACAAATTGGACACATTTTATAGACGGGTGTGATTTCTGTCAACATACAACCCAACAAAAGCTTTTTCTTTTAAACAGTTGAAATAGAAAACACGCTAAAACCACTAAAAAACCATCTTTATTATAGTAAATTTACAGCAATTGGATAAAAGAGCGCCATACAGAAATATGAACATCAAAACTCACATAGAAAATGTATAAAAACAGAAGCAATCGATTAACCTCATCAGATAAGTGTTATTTTTATTTTTTTTAGGCAAAAAAGACGTTGTAATACTTATAATCAATATAAAAATGAGTTTAAACAACCAGAATGTAAGAAAGGAAACAGATGGGCAGATAACATCAGAAATGAATGCGCCAAAACCATTTGACGCATAATTATGTAGTTATAGTTCGTTGAGAGAAAGTACATCTGTCATGGTGTAAAGACCAGCAGGTTTGGAGACAAGCCAGACAGCTGCTTTGATCGCGCCATTTGCAAATGTCATCCGATCCGTTGCTCTGTGTGAGATTTCGACAATTTCTCCGATATCTGCAAACATAGCGGTATGCTCACCAACAATATCTCCGGCACGAACCGTCGCAAAACCAATCTCATCGCGGCTTCTTTCACCGGTAATCCCTTCACGCGCATAAACCGCAACATCACCAAGCTTATTCCCCATCGCTCCGGCAATCGCTTCCCCCATTCCCAGCGCAGTTCCGGACGGTGCATCAACTTTATGCCGGTGATGGGCTTCTATAATCTCAATGTCACAATAGTCGCCCATTACTTTTGCTGCTTTCTCCAATAATTTAAATACCAGATTCACACCAACACTATAGTTCGGTGCCATCACAACCGGAACCGATTGAACGTATTTTTCAATTTCAGACTTTTCAGATTCAGAAAAACCAGTCGTTCCTATCACGATAGCTTTATTATGTTTCTGACAGAGCTCAAGGTTCTTTAATGTGCTCGCAGGCACTGTAAAATCAACAATAACATCAAAGTCATCAATGACACTTTCCAGGTTATCAACCAAACTGACGCCAAAATGTCCTTCACCACATAGTTCACCTACATCAACACCAATAAGTGATGACTCAGAACGTTCTGAACCAGCACCAACCAAAGCGTCAGAATGATGGCGGGCTGCTTTTACAAGGTTACGCCCCATCCGGCCAGCAGCTCCTGCGATTGCAATTTTTATCATTGCTTATTTCTCCATGATTAGTCAGATATGAATATAAGCTCGGGGAGTCTGATATTCAGTAATATGTATTTAAACTATCAATATTCTTGAGATGTGACCAGTATGACCAGTAAGAAACTGCCTATGTGTATTCTTTTATTACTTTTTCAACAATCAATACATTGGCTGCCGGAAATTCATATTGGGTCAGCTCGCTAATATTAACCCATTGACCACACTGACCTTCTTTCCCATATGGTTCTCCATCAAATGCGGTGACAAGCATAAAATCAAACACCAATGACTTATCCGGGTAATCATACTCAAAAGACTCAAAGCGATGTTGCTGTTTTACCCTGATATCAATCTCTTCATACAATTCGCGGCTCATCGCATCCTCAACCGATTCATCAATTTCAACCTTTCCTCCCGGAAACTCCCATAAACCGCCCTGATGGAGATGGTCCGGACGTTTCGTAATATAGATTTGAGATTGTGCTTTATTCAATATAACAGCTGCAACAATATGGACTCTTTTCATGATGACTTACTCTTATTCCGGATGAAAAAAAAGCCGCTATAACAGATATAGCGACTTAATTTATTCAAATCTAACAAATTAATTAAGCAATCTTGCCATGGCAATGTTTATATTTTTTGCCACTTCCGCACGGACAAGGTTCATTTCGGCCAACTTTTCTGTCTTCCCGAACCATTGGCTGATGATTTTCATCCTGCACTTCGCTACTTCCACCGTGCTGAGTTTGTGCATGTCTTGCCGCTTCCTCAGCCTGAGCTCTGCGTCTCTCTTCCATCTGATCAACATCTTCAGGTTGCTGAACCCTGACTTTTGAAAGCACAGAGACAACATCAAATTTCAATGAATCAAGTAGTCCTTCAAATAATTCAAAAGACTCCCGCTTGTACTCTTGCTTAGGATTCTTCTGCGCATAACCACGCAAATGAATGCCCTGACGCAAATGATCCATTGCTGACAAATGTTCTTTCCACAATGTATCCAGTGTTTGCAGCATCACTGATTTTTCGAAGTTGCGCAAAACTTCAGCGCCGACAAGTGTTTCTTTTTCCTGATAAACTTTCACAGCTGCTTCAATGATTCGCTCACGCAAAGCTTCTTCATACAATTTATCATCTTCGTCCAGCCAAACCTGAATTGGCAGATCCAAATCAAAATCATGTTTCAAGCGATCCTGAAGGCCAGAAATATCCCACATGTCATCCAGAGATTGTGGCGGAATATATTCATCAATTGCAGTCGTCAGGACATCAAAACGGTTTTGCTCAATCATATCACTGATATCATCTGCTTCCATCAGCTCATCACGGAGTTCGTAAACAACTTTACGCTGATCATTCGCAACATCATCATACTCAAGCAACTGTTTACGAATATCAAAGTTTCGTCCCTCAACTTTACGTTGAGCTTTTTCTATTGAACGGGATAATAACTTACTTTCAATCGCTTCACCTTCATCCATACCACTTTGAATCAGGCCTGCCATTCTGTCTGAGGTAAAGATCCGAAGCAGTGAATCTTCCATTGATAAATAGAAACGGGAAGAACCGGCATCTCCTTGCCGTCCGGAACGACCACGTAACTGGTTATCAATCCGGCGGGATTCATGTCGCTCAGTACCGATGATGTGTAAACCACCTGACTCAAGCACTTTGTCATGTTCAATCTGCCAGGATGACTTAATCTCATCGATTTGTTCCTGAGTCGGATTATCAAGTTGCTCGACCTTAGTCTGCCAACTGCCTCCTAACACGATATCTGTACCACGGCCAGCCATATTGGTTGCAATGGTGACAGCTGCAGGCTTACCGGCTTCGGCGACAATCTCCGCTTCTTTCTCATGGAATTTTGCATTGAGTACATTGTGTTTTATTTTGGCCTTCTTCAATGCCTGAGAGAGTAATTCTGATTTTTCAATAGAAACAGTACCCACCAGAATTGGCTGACCTTTTTGCACACGTTCTTTAATGTCTTCAATAATTGCTGCAAACTTTTCAGACTCTGTTCGATAAACCACATCTGGCATATCGTCACGGATCATTGGGCGATTTGTTGGAATCACAACCGTATCCAGGCCATAGATAGACTGGAACTCAAACGCTTCTGTATCGGCAGTACCTGTCATACCTGACAGTTTTTCATAAAGACGGAAGTAGTTCTGGAAGGTGATTGATGCCAGTGTCTGGTTTTCATTCTGAATTTGCACGCCTTCTTTCGCTTCAACCGCCTGATGTAATCCATCAGACCAGCGCCGGCCCGGCATCGTTCTGCCCGTATGTTCGTCAACGATGACAACTTCACCATCTTCATTCACGATATAATCAACATCTTTTTCGAACAGAACATGAGCACGTAAAGCTGCATTCACATGGTGCAATAAGCTGATATTAGCCGGTGAATACAAGGTCTCACCCTCAGCCATCAGCTTACTTTCCACTAATAACTCTTCAACATACTCCTGACCCGTTTCTGTGAGGTAAACCTGTTTTGCTTTTTCATCGACGGTATAATGACCCGTTCCCCGGTACTCTTCTGAGTCTTCCTGATCCTGTTTTTCAAGATTTGGGATTAATGCATTCACCCGGGTATAAAGTTCAGAGCTGTCTTCTGCCGGACCAGAAATAATCAGTGGTGTACGGGCTTCATCAATCAGGATTGAATCCACTTCGTCGACAATGGCAAAGAAACGGGCCCGCTGTACACGATCTTCCTTACGGAAAGCCATGTTATCCCGAAGATAATCGAAGCCGAATTCGTTATTTGTACCATACAGAATATCTGCC
The DNA here is from genome assembly GCF_024346755.1 of Vibrio aerogenes. Lineage (NCBI taxonomy): Bacteria > Pseudomonadati > Pseudomonadota > Gammaproteobacteria > Vibrionales > Vibrionaceae > Vibrio > Vibrio aerogenes. The sequence continues at coordinate 3,312,416 of NZ_AP024861.1, forward strand.
TGATAGGCTTCCTGTTTTTCCGCAGGCATCATGCCGGGAACATTGACACCGACTGTCATTCCTAAAAATTCAAATAAAAGACGATTGGTTTCTGCATCCCTTTTCGCCAGATAATCATTCACAGTGACAACATGGATACCATGTCCCGGCAAAGCATTCAGATAAGCAGGTAACGTTGCAGTCAGAGTTTTACCTTCACCTGTTCTCATCTCTGCAATACGACCACCATTCAGTACCATGCCACCAATTAACTGAACATCAAAGTGACGCATACCAAAGACACGCTTTGATGCTTCACGGACAGTTGCAAAGGCTTCCGGAAGTAGCTGATCCAGAGTTTCTCCCTGAGAAAGACGCTCACGAAACTCTGCAGTTTTGGCTTTCAATTCTTCGTCAGATAAAGCTTCATAGGCAGGTTCATAATTATTAATCTGTTTTACTATTTTTCTCAGGCGACGCAATGTTCTGTCATTACGGCTACCAATAACCTTGGTCAGTAGCTTAGTTATCATTTTAATACGAATCTCTCTGTTGTTCGCTCACCAGGCGATCTATTCCTATGCCATCAGTCTCTACCAGTTCTCAACTAAGTGTACTGAGATATATCATAAACCTTAGATATTGAGGTACATAAGTGGCTTTTCAAGGCAATATGTTGATATTGAGGCCATAGTTTAAATAATTTCACATTATGTACAAAACACAACAACATACAAATTTATGTTTTACAAACTATGAGCCCAAAAATCATCAGTTTAAATAAACAATTTTAATTACAGCCATATAAAGCCGGGCATTTAAAACGCTCAAACATACCATATTGCACAAAATCTCATGGATAGTTGTTCTTTTTAGTGATGTTAATGGTTGGTTTTATGCCATTCTGAATCAGTTTCTGATCAAAATATATCTGGTTCTGCAAGCCACTCAAGACATCCATGTACGCTTAGACAAGGCGGCAAAAATTAGCCGCTCGCCCCAGATAAGCTCATCAAAGAATAAAAGCACAAAAAAACCAGACGTTTTAGCGTCTGGCTTTCTTTTTCATCAATGAAAAATGATCAGGCAAGAACCATGTTTGGTTCAGCAAAAGCAACCGGTGAACCCGTTTCTTCTGCATAAGTTGTCCATTCCCAGGCATCCTGATTCAGCAGCAGCGTCCGTAAAAGTTGATTATTCAATTGATGACCGGACTTGTAAGCTCTGAACTCCCCGATGAGAGCGTGCCCACACATATACAAGTCACCTATCGCATCAAGTACCTTATGGGTAACAAATTCATTTGAAAAACGCAGGCCATCTTTATTCAGAATACGGTAGTCATCCAAAACAATTGCACAGTCAAAACCACCACCTAAACAGAGTTTCTGAGACTGTAAATACTCGATATCACGCATAAAACCGAATGTTCTTGCCCGGGAGATATCTTTTACAAATGATTGAGATGAGAAGTCAAAACACAGGTGCTGCTCTGTAGACTCAATCGCCGGATGATTAAAATCAATTTCAAAATCCATCCGAAAACCATGATATGGGACCAGTTCAGCCCATTTATCACCGTCTTCAAACCGGACAGGCTTCTTGACACGAATAAATTTTTTCGGCGCATTTTGAGTTTCGATACCCGCCTGCTGGAGAAGAAAAACAAACGGACTTGCACTTCCGTCCATAATTGGAATCTCAGGCGCATCGACTTCAACGATGATATTATCAATCCCCATACCAGCAAGTGCAGCAGTCAAGTGCTCTACCGTGGAAATTCTGACACCCTCGTCATTGACTAATGCCGTACATAACATTGTATCCCGGACGTTGTCAGGCTTAGCAGGGAAATCCACAGGAGGGTTCAAATCTGTACGACGATAAATAATACCGGTATTGACAGCAGCAGGACGAAGAGTAAGCGTTACTTTGCGCCCTGAGTGAAGTCCCACCCCGGTAGTTTTAACGATTTCTTTCAAAGTACGTTGTCTGATCATCTGCCCGCCTCAATATCAGTACTACAAGTCATGACCGATATAAATCGGTCACACATTCTATCATCAATGATCACATCTGCAAACTTATGATGCAAATCAATCAGCCTGACGACGCAAAAAAGCTGGAATATCCAAATAACCGCTCTCTTTCTCTTTAGGTGCTGTATTTTGTCCACCACCCTGAGTTTTTGCCTGCGAAGGCTGAGGTTTAGCTTCAACATTCCCTTGCAAGTTCGGTGCCGGCTTCTTCTCTTCAGAAGTTGTCACTTGCGCCGGAGCCGGTGTTTGCTGCACTTTTGGTTGCTGCTGAGGCGTACTTGTTTTTCCACCTGCCACTAATGTAATGTCTGGTTTCCTTTCATTACCAATACCTGTAGCAACAACCGTCACCCGAATTTCATCGGCCATATCCGGGTCAAGTGAAGTACCAATCACCACAGTCGCATTATCTGAAGCAAATGCTTTCACCGTATTACCGACCGTTTCAAATTCATCTAAGCGCATATCGAGACCAGCGGTGATATTCACTAAGACCCCACGGGCACCGGCAAGATCGATATCTTCTAAAAGAGGGCTGGAAATTGCCATTTCAGCAGCCTCTTCCGCCCGGTCTTCACCACTGGCAACTCCGCTTCCCATCATTGCGTGGCCCATTTCAGACATCACGGTTCTGACGTCCGCAAAGTCCACATTGATCATGCCGGGTCGCGTAATCAGTTCAGCAATGCCCTGAACTGCGTTTTTCAATACATCGTTAGCATTTGCAAACGCCTCTAAAAGCGTAATGCCACGACCTAATACCTTCAGCAACTTCTCATTTGGTATCGTAATCAAAGAGTCAACATGCTTTGATAATTCTTCAATACCCTGCTCTGCAAAGGCCAGACGCTTTTTACCTTCGAAACTAAATGGCTTCGTGACAACCGCCACAGTAAGAATACCAAGTTCTTTTGCAACTTCAGCAATGACTGGCGCGCCACCAGTTCCGGTACCGCCACCCATTCCGGCCGCTATGAACACCATATCGGCGCCAACCAGTGACTCTTTAATTTTTTCTTTATCTTCGAGAGCTGCATCACGTCCTACTTGAGGATTTGCGCCAGCACCCAGACCTTTTGTGATATCACCACCAATTTGGATTACGGTACTGACACTTGTTTTACGAAGTGCCTGAGCATCTGTGTTCACACTGATGAATTCCACGCCTTCGATGGATTCACGCACCATGTGTTCTACGGCATTACCGCCACCGCCACCAACTCCAACGACTTTAATTACAGCATCGTCAGACATTTCCATCATCGGTTCAAACATGTGTTATCTCCGTTTTTCCTGCAACTCAGGTTAAAACTCTTTTTGTATCCAGTTACGCAAACGTCCAATCAACCCCGACATGGACTGACGCTTAGGCTCGCTATAGTCTGTCTCGTCAATAACCTGACTGTCTTTTGCATAATGAAGTAAACCAACAGCCGTCGCATGGTACGGCTCTTTAACATAATCAGTAAGTCCACTGACCTCTAATGGCTTCCCAACCCTGACCTGGTTGCGAAACACGCGCTCTGCACATTCAACTACACCTTCAATTTGTGCGGCACCTCCAGTCAGGACGACTCCGGCAGCCAAATGATGTTTTACACCTTCAGATCTGAGTTTTTCCTGAACTGAGTCTATTGTTTGATGAACAAGCCCCATTAATTCAGTGTAGCGAGGCTCGATTACTTCAGACAAGGTTTGTCGTTGTAAACTTCGGGAAGGACGACCACCGACACTGGGAACATTCACAGTATCGTCCTTGCTTACAAGTTCACTCAAAGCACAACCATATTTCACTTTAATTTCTTCAGCATCACTAACCGGGGTTCCAAATGCAAATGCAATATCATTCGTCACCGCATTTCCTGCATAGGAAAACACTTCTGTGTGCCGTAAAGCTCCACCTGTCCAAATTGCTATATCCATTGTGCCAGCGCCAATATCAACGACACAAACACCAAGCTCTCGTTCATCTTCAGTAATTACTGCATTACTCGCGGCCAAACCAGAATAAACTAACTGCTCAACTTTTAAGCCACATCTTTCAACCGCTTTAATAATATTTCTTGCCATATCATTATGGCACGAAATAATGTGCACACTAACTTCCATGCGCACTCCTGATAAGCCTAGCGGATTTTTGATACCTTCCTGGTAATCAATTGTAAATTCTTGAGGAATAACGTGCAGAATCCGCTGTTCATCACTGATTTTAATCGATTTCGCAGTATGAATCGCCTGATCCATATCTTCCTGGGAAACTTCCTCATCAGAAATAGTTCCCATACCTTTTTCTATGCGACTGGCAATATGTTTTCCTGAAATCGAAAGAAAAACATGATTAATCTGACACTCTGCCATTAATTCAGCTTGATCTATCGCCCGCTGAACAGACTTTACAACTGACTCTAAATCATTGACGCCGCCCTTATCCATTCCTCTGGAAAAGCTTGTGCCTGCCCCGATAATATTAATCTGGCCGTCAGGCAAAACCTCTCCGACTAAGGCTGATACAGAAGCCGTGCCAACATCAAGACCTACAATTATGTTGTCATCGGTCATTTTTGTCATTTGTACTATTTAGTCCTAAATCTTGCTGAGGAAACCAACCCACAGCCGCGCCAGTGTCATATCTGAGATCAATATAGCTAACCTTTTCAACATCATGACCAAGATACTGATACAGCATAAAAAAACGTTTTATTCGCTCAGAAATTGATTCTTTACCCAGTTCCAGCCGAATACCATTGTCCAGTATAATCTGCCATGCCCGCCGTTCATTCAGCACAAGGGATGAAATATTCAGTCCGGCCTGCTGAAATAAGGGATTATACTCCCGCCACATATTCAGTACTTCTGTTCCTGAATTTTCCGGACCATATAACCGGGGATAGTCCCCATGTACAAGGCCCGGATCGCCGTCAAACACGATGCCATCAGCATCAATTAAAGCCTGACCATTCCAAATAGCCTGAACCTGATGCTCAGTCAGAAAAACTTTAATTGTATCCGGCCACTGCTTTCGGATTGAAGCATGTGACACCCAAGGGATGTTTTGAACGCAAGCCTGTAACTCATCCACATCCTGAGACATAAAAGTCCCGATATGATCCAGCTTCGCAAAGGCATACTGAACATCTTGCGCCGTCACATATTTAAGATCACCCTGCAATATAATCTTAGACAGGGGTAACCTGTGATCATCCCACATCCAGCTTAATGTGGCATACAACAACGCACATACAACAGTAAAAACAAAAAATAAAAACACACAGCCACTGGCATGTTGCTTTATTAATGATGTTTCTGATTGCTGATGACCCTTCTCCAAAACTAATTTCATTCAGATCACTTTCATGCCACCAACATAATAACAATGATGTCTGTAATAATAATCACGGCAAAAGCTCTTACTTTAACTTTCGGATTATACTGAGCTCCCAAAAAGTATCAAACAAAGAACTTCAGAAATTTATATTTGATGCCAACTTACTCAATACAGGCCTGATTTTTTGACGTTCGACTATTCCATTTGTTTCATCTTTTCGATCTGAAGCTCCAGAGCTGCAAGCTGCTTTGCCACTCTGCCAATATCACCAGCCCCCTGAGTCAGCAGTAAGTCACCATCTTGTAATACATTTGCCAGAACCGATGGTAAAACCTGACTATCAGAAACGAAAATGGGATCCAGTTTCCCGCGACTTCTGATTGTTCGGCATAAAGAACGACCATCAGCACCGGCAACAGGCTTTTCTCCGGCAGCATATACATCCAGCATAATCAATACATCCACTTTCTCTAATGTATTGACAAAATCATCATACAAATCTCTGGTCCGGCTATAACGGTGAGGCTGAAAAATCATCACCAGCCTTTTGTCAGGCCAGCCATTTCTTGCGGCCTGGATCGTGACACTGACCTCCGTCGGATGATGACCATAGTCATCAACCAGCATCACCTGCCCATTCCCGGTTTCGAATTCACCCAGATCATCAAAGCGGCGCCCCGTCCCCTGAGTACTTTCCATCGCCCGGAGAATCATATCATCAGGAATCTCATCTTCCGTAGCGACAGCAATGGCTGCAGCTGCATTCAGCGCATTATGTCGTCCGGGTATATTCAATGTAATGGGTAATGCATTTTTTCCCTTACGGGTAATCGTGAATTTCCCCTGCTGCCCTATTTGATCATAGTCCTCTATTTGCACATCTGCATCAACGGAAAAGCCATAAGTAATCACCTGCCGGCTAATTTGTGGGATCAACTCTCTGATGACCGGATCGTCAATACATAAAATAGCCTGTCCATAGAATGGCAATTTATGAATAAAATCTATAAACGTTTGTTTCAGCGAATCAAAATTCCCCTGATAAGTATCCATATGATCAGCTTCAATATTTGTAACAATACTCACCATAGGTTGCAGATGAAGAAATGATGCGTCACTCTCATCAGCTTCTGCGATCAAAATCCGGCTGGACCCTAAACGGGCATTGGTTCCGGCACTTTTCACCAAGCCACCGTTTACAAAGGTAGGATCAAGCCCTGCTTCAAAGTAAATCTGTGTGACTAATGCTGTCGTCGTGGTTTTACCATGAGTCCCTGCAACAGCAATGCCATGCCGGAAACGCATTAATTCAGCCAGCATCTCAGCCCTTCTGACGACAGGAATACGCTTTTCTTTTGCTTCCTGAACTTCAGGGTTATTTTTATCGATAGCTGTTGAAACAACAACAACACTAGCCTGAGCCACATTTTTGGCAAAATGTCCGATAAAGACTTCAGCTCCTTTTGTCTGTAATCTTTTGGTCACCGGATTCTCTGCAATATCTGAGCCAGTAACCCGGTAGCCTTCATTCAGCAGTACTTCTGCAATACCACTCATACCAGCACCACCAATTCCAACAAAATGGATACTTTCAACTCTCCGCATTTCAGGAATAATCGCCCGAAGCTGGGTTAAATCAGGTGTCTGTTTAATTGTCATGATTGAAAATCCACTACTCTGTTAAAGTGATAATTGCATCGGCAACAACTTTGTCTGCATCATTTCTGGCTAAATCACGGGCTTTAACCGCCATCTGCATCAGTTGCTCTCTGTTAAGAGCACTGATTTCATCGGCCATTTTGCGGGGAGTCAGGTCAGGTTGCTCGATCATTTTGGCAGCACCATGATGAATCAGGTGTTCCGCATTGAGTGCCTGCTGCCTGTCTTTATGCATAAAAGGAACAAAAATCGCTGCGACACCAGCAGACGAGATTTCAGAAACAGTCAGTGCACCCGAACGACAAACAATCACATCAGCCCACCGGTAAGCCGCCGCAACATCATCAATAAACTCAGTCACATCGACCTGAGAAACAGCCTGACTGGCATATAAGGCTTCAACTTCTTGTTTTTGCCCCTTACCTGCCTGGTGACGCACCTCAAAATTTCCATCCAGTAACGCTATCGACTGCGGCAACGTCTGATTTAAAATCCGGGCTCCCTGACTTCCACCCATCACAAGGATATGAATCGCACCCTGACGATCTTTCATGCGCGCCAGAGGCGATTCCAGCGCAATCACATCCCGCCTGACAGGGTTTCCAACGACTTCAGCATGGTCAAAAGCACCAGGAAATGCCTGAAAAACCCGTTTCGCTATTTTAGAAAGCCAACGGTTCGTTAGCCCGGCAACTGCGTTCTGCTCATGAAGCACCACCGGAATACCAAGAGACCAGGCTGCAATCCCGCCCGGACCACTGACATAACCGCCCATACCTAAAACGACATCTGGCTGAAAACGTTTCATATGTCGCCGTGCCTGAAGAATTGCCTGAATAATCTGAAGCGGTGCTTTGACTAAACGCAGAAGACTTTGTCCTCTCAGCCCTTTAATCTGTATAAAATCAATCTCAATCTGGTGACGGGGAACCAAATCCGCTTCCATCCGGTCTGCTGTCCCTAACCAACGGATTTCCCACCCCTGCTGTTGTAATAATCCAGCGACCGCCAATCCGGGAAACACATGACCTCCGGTACCGCCGGCCATCACCATTAAGCGCTTATTTTTTTTCATCTTTTTCATAAACAGTATCTGACTGACCTAAGTTCAGTCTGCGTTCAAAATCAATTCTCAGTAAAATAGAAACAGCCACAGACATGATAATTAAACTGGAACCACCATAGCTAATCAGCGGTAAAGTAAGCCCTTTTGTCGGCACAATACCCGCTGCGGCGCCCACATTGACCAATGTTTGAAACGCAAACCAGATCCCAATACCAAAAGCAAGATACCCACCAAACTGGTGACCACTTTCAAAAGCTTTCCTGCCGATAAATACCGCCTTTAAAACTAAGGCCATCAGTAGTCCGAGAACCAGAACAACGCCGACAAACCCCAACTCTTCAGCTAGTACAGCAAACACAAAATCGGTGTGGGCTTCAGGCAAATATTCCAGCTTCTGGATGGAATTACCCAGTCCTTGCCCAAACCAGCTTCCACGCCCGAATGCCATCAGGGACTGAGTCAACTGATAGCCACTGCCAAAAGGATCTTCCCAAGGGTCCAGGAAAGAGGTCACCCGACGTATACGATAAGGTTCAGCCACAATCAATCCGATGACAGACATAATCCCGGCAACCATAAGCGCGATAAACTGAGACAACTTAGCACCGGCAATAAAAAGCATCCCAAACAGGGTCACAAGCATCACAATGACTGTCCCTAAATCGGGCTGCATCAACAACAACACAGCCAGACAAGAGAACACCATAATAGGCTTCATAAAGCCCCCAAAAAAAGTCTGGCGGACTTCATCCTGTTTTCTGACCAGATATCCTGACATAAAAATAAACAACGACAGTTTAGCCAGCTCTGCGGGCTGAAGATTAAACAGCCCTAAGGGAATCCAGCGCGATGCACCATTGACTGATTTGCCTAACACCAGAACAATGACCAGCAGGAACAACGAGACTCCCAGTAGTAATGAACTATACTGAAACCACTTTTGAGTGGGTATCTGCATCACAACCGACGACACAACGATCGCCAGAAAAAGAAATGTGGCATGCCGGAACATAAAATGAAAGGGCTGATCAGTCAGACGTGAACTCACAGGAAATGAAGCGGATGTGACCATGACCAGACCCACTAACATCAGTCCTAAAGCAATCCAGACTAATTGCCTGTCAAACAATGCATCAGGATCAGATGTCATCAGTTTCTCTTTGAGAACTGAGATATTTTTCAAAAAATCAGCCACGATATACCTGAATTAAGCAAAACGTTTAGCCAGCCGGGCAAACGCATCTCCGCGCGCCATAAAATTCTTATATTGATCAAAACTTGCACATGCAGGCGAAAGCATCACAATATCACCACTTTTCAACCCGGGAGCGATATCTTCGAGTACATCTTCGATGCCTTCATACAACTGAGCCGAATCATGGAGTGGCATAAATTGTTCACCATCCCGGCCGAAACAACACAACTTCAGATTCAGAGAAGACAGAACCGGCTTGAGCGGAGAGAAATCGGCGCCTTTTCCCACACCACCAACTAAAAGATATAATTTGCCATCCAGTGTCAGCCCAGACAAAGCAGCTAACGTACTGGCGACATTCGTCGCTTTTGAGTCATTCACCCATTTTATATCACGTCGCATTTCGACCAGCTGACAACGATGAGTTAAACCTGTGTAAGATTTTAAAGCGTCCAGATGAGATGAGTAATCAATATCCGCTAAATCCAGAAGTGCAAGAACTGTCAGCACATTGGCAACATTGTGTCTGCCCACCAGATGCAAAGAGGCTGTCTCTGCCACCGGAAGACCTTTTGCAACCAAATATTCTGTTCCTTCAATCTGTCGCACTGAAAAGTCCGCGGATTGCTTTAATGAAAAACTAACCTGATTTCCTGAATACAAGTCCGGATAAGTGGCTGGATCATCGCAATTAACCACAATTGATTCTGCATGATTGAATATTCTGAGCTTTGCTTCACGGTAAGCTGCCATACTGTCATATCGATCCATATGATCTTCTGACAGGTTCAGAAATGCAGCGGCTTTGACCTGTAAATGATCCGTTGTTTCCAGCTGGAAACTTGAAAGTTCTAAAACATACAGATCGATGGATTCATCAATTAAATCCAGCGCAGGAACGCCAATATTACCACCAACCCCCACGTTCAGACCGGCAGCTTCAGCCATTTTCCCGGTTAAATCTGTGACGGTACTCTTGCCATTAGACCCCGTAATTGCAATGACAGGCTGATGAACATGCCATGCGAACAATTCAATATCACCCACAATCGCAATATGATGGTTCCGTGCCTCCTGCAGTTCAGGTGTCGCAAGAGAGATGCCCGGATTTACCACAATAAGGTCTGCCTGACTCAACCATTCAGCACGCCATCCTCCCAGATGAATTTCCACATGCCCGGGCAATTGATCAACTCCGGGAGGGTTTTGACGGGTATCAATCACCTGAACAGATACATCCTGATGATATTTCTGAATATATTTAACCACTGACAGACCCGTGATACCCAATCCAACCACAACGACCTGTCTGATTTCCTGCCAACGATTCATCTTATGTACCATGTATAGAGACCGACAATGAAAGACTAACGAACTTTCAGTGTCGCCAGACCGATAAGAACCAGAACAATTGAAATAATCCAGAACCGGACAATCACTCTCGGCTCAGGCCATCCTTTTAATTCATAGTGATGATGTATAGGTGCCATACGGAAAATTCGCTGCCCCCTGAGCTTATAGGAGCCCACCTGCAAAATCACCGAAAGTGTCTCCATCACAAAAACACCGCCCATAATGACCAGTAGAAATTCCTGACGCACTAAAACGGCGATCGTTCCGAGAGCACCACCCAATGCCAGAGAACCGACATCACCCATAAAGACCTGTGCCGGATAAGTGTTAAACCACAAAAATCCTAATCCAGCGCCAACAATAGCAGTACACACCACAGATAACTCAGAAGCATTGGCAATGTAAGGGATATGCAGATAATTCGCAAAATTCACATTCCCGGTTGCCCAGGAAATGACACCAAAACCGGCAGCGACCAAAACTGTCGGCATAATTGCCAGGCCATCCAGACCATCGGTCAGATTCACCGCATTACTGGTGCCAACAATCACAAAATAACTCAGCACAATATAGAACATCCCCAGCTGTGGCATGATTTCTTTAAAAAACGGCACAACCAACTGAGTTGCTGCAGTATCTTTACCATAGGCATACAAGAAGAAAGAAATCACTAAGGCAATCATGGATTGCCAGAAATACTTCCAGCGGGCAATTAAACCATCCGTATTTTTGCGAACAACTTTCCGGTAATCATCAATAAACCCGACAACACCGTAACCAACCAAAACAAAAAGCACCGCCCAGATATAGGGATTTGATAAATCAGTCCAGAGTAACACCGTGAGGACAATTGAGGCTAAAATCATCACGCCCCCCATTGTCGGTGTCCCCTGCTTACTGAAATGACTTTCAGGGCCATCATCCCGGACAACCTGTCCGATTTGCAATAACTGAAGCCGCTGAATCAACCGGGGTCCCATCCATAATGATGCACCTAAAGCAGTCAGGATGCTGACAATCGCCCGAAACGATAAATATTCAAATAACCGAAAAAAAGAAAAATATGGCTGTAGTAACTCTGCAAGCCAAATAATCATGCGTATTTCTCCTTGAGAGCAGCCACTATTTTACTCATGCCTGCGCTATGAGCACCTTTCACTAACAAAACATGTTGCTTCCGGCTCTCTTTATTTAATTCACTACTTATATAATTAACAATATCCTGATGAGAGTCAAAATGCATCCCATGACAGATATCACTGATAACCTGAGTGTCATGCCCATAAGTCAGGACATGTTCAAACCCAAACTTTGCCGCATGTTCACCGACCTGCCGGTGAAGTTCAGGGGCTTCCTCCCCCAACTCAGCCATGTAACCAAAAACTAACCATCGCTCAGCTGAAAACTGTCCCAGCATATCGGCGGCTGCAAGCATCGAAGGAACGCTGGCATTATAGCTGTCATCAATCAAACGAACAGAGTCAGTTAACCGAAAAACATCACAACGTCCAGCTATATTTCTGGATGACTCAAGCCCTGCCTGAATATCATCCAGTCTGACGCCGGCTTCCATTGCCAGAGCAGCAGCTGCAAGCGCATTACTGACATTATGCAATCCCATAATCCCAAGATGAATCTCACAAGAACCTTTAGGGGTATGAAGAACAAAAGTGGGGTATGCCATCTCATCCAACGTCACGGAAGAAACACAATAATCAGCCTGAGGATTTGTAGCAGATATCGTTTTAACAGCCTTATCACGTAAGACCTCATCCCAGTATTCCGCCCCCTGACTATCAAGATTCACAATCGCTGTCCCACCGGGCTTCAATCCCTGATAAATTTCCCCTTTGGCCTTTTTTACACCGTCGATCGAACCGAAACCTTCTAAATGCGCTGCAGCGACATTGTTGACCAAAGCAATATCCGGACGAACCAGGCGCGTCGTGTAATCAATCTCACCCAGATGATTCGCACCAAGCTCAATGATGGCAAAATCATCTTCAGGCTGAGAGCGCAACAACGTCAGCGGCACACCAATGTCATTGTTAAAGTTGCCTTGCGTAAACAAAACAGACCCTTTACGGGACAGAATGGTAGCCGTCATTTCTTTCACTGTGGTTTTACCACAACTTCCGGTAATCGCAATAGTCGGTGTCTCACACTGCTGATGCACCCATGAAGCAATCAAGCCCAAAGCAATTCGGGTATCAGGCACAATCATTTGTGGAATTGAGGCAGAAACTTCCCGGCTCACAAGCACAGCAGATGCCCCCTGCTGAATCGCCTGCTCAATAAAGTCATGCCCATCAAAATGTTCACCGGTTAAAGCGACAAAAAGAGCACCTGTGCTGATAGTTCTTGTATCTGTGGAAACAGACACGATCTGGCAATCTGCGCCTGTTTTTTTTGCCTGAAGCAGTTGTGTCAGTTGATTCAGAGTCGTTTCTATCATAACGTCAGCCCCAGTAAATGCTGTGCTGATTCACGATCAGAATAGTGAACAGCACCTTCGGAGGTCACCTGATAATCTTCATGACCTTTGCCTGCAATTAAAATGATGTCCTGAGCCTGAGAATGTTCTAAAGCAAATTTTATAGCCTCATAACGGGAGTGTTCAACAGAGACATTGGTCGTATGAGACAGCCCGGCTTTCATTTCTTCGATAATCGCTTCAGGAGACTCGTTTCTGGGATTGTCATCTGTCAGCACAATTTTATCTGCAAGCGACGCTGCCGTTCTTGCCATCATTGGTCGCTTCCCTTTGTCCCGGTTACCACCACAGCCAAATATCGCCCACAGCTGACCATGACAATGCCCTCTTAAGGCAACCAGTGCTTTTTCAAGTGCATCCGGTGTGTGCGCATAATCGACAACAAGTTTTGCTTTACCCGGCACATGAAATAACTCCATTCTGCCGATAACCGGTAATAATTGCGGCGCGGTATCCATAAGCTGCATCTTATCAATCCCCAGAACCAGTAACGCAGCCATAGCCAGTAAAACATTACAGGCATTAAACGCACCAATCAGCGGTACAGAAAGGGTTCCGGCTCCCCAGGAACCGTCAAAAGAGATCCGCATACCATTTTCAGTACATTGAATCTCCGTCGCCCATAGTGCAGATGTCGCATCCGGCCGGGCCACTAAAGAAACTGCAACCGCATTTTTCATTTCAGACAGCCAGCGTTTTCCCAGTGGGTCATCGGCATTTATCACAGCATAACGGCACTGATGTGTGGTAAATAACAATTTCTTTGCGTTACCGTAAGCATCCATATCTCCATGATAATCAAGATGATCACGGCTCAGATTGGAAAAAATACCCACATCAAAACTTAGTGCTTTGACACGCCCCTGAACCAACCCATGGGAAGAAACTTCCATTGCCGTGTATCCGGTGTCCTGAGCCAGTAACTCAGACAAATTTTTTTGAATCGCAACCGCACTTCCGGTGGTATTCGTTGCCGGTTTCAGTTGCCCGGGAAAACCATTACCGGCAGTTCCCATCACCGCAGCCTTCTTATCTGATAACGTCAGCCACTGGGCAATCAACTGTGAAATTGTTGTTTTACCATTCGTGCCTGTCACTGCCACTAAATAATGTTGATGACTGGGATGGGAGTAAAGCCGGCCAGCAAGTTCAGACAGATGGTTACCCAGATCATCCAGATACAGGACCCATGTTTCTTCAACCAGATCCGTTTCACCATGAGGATGCTGTGCATCAGACTGAGCCAGTACCAGATTGGCACCTTTTGATGCAGCAGAAGCGATAAAGTTCCGTCCATCGACCTGGTGGCCGATAATTGCAACAAAAGTGTCTCCGGGGCCAATCTGACGACTATCTAACTCCAGATGGTTGATACAAAAATCAGGACAATTAGTCTGTTCAAGCTCGATCCAGGGAGAGATAAGTTTTGACAGAACAATTCTATCGTTTGCCATATTGTATAGTCCTTAATCGGTATGGAGCTGCTGAGCATCCGGCGGTACATTCATGATTTGTAATGCACCTTTCATAATTTCGGAAAAGACCGGACCAGCAACAGAACCTCCGGAATATTCATCCCCCTGAGGTTCATTGACAACAACAACCATAGATATTTTGGGATCACTGACAGGTGCAACACCAGCTGTAATCGTCACATATTCATCACTATAACCGCCTTTCGCCGCTTTTCTGGACGTTCCGGTTTTGGCCGCAATCCGATAACCGGGAACAGCAGCCCGTGTCGCCGTTCCTCCGGGCTGTGTCACTGTCTCAAGATACTCAAGAACCAGTTTTGCGTATTCAGCATCCACAACCTGATGCGATAAATCCTGCTGGTTATTATCAATAATATGGATCGGCTGATAACGCCCATAATTTCCTAAAGTCGCATAGGCATGTGCCAGCTGAATCGGCGTCACCGCAATGCCATACCCAAATGCCAGTGTAGCAATTTCGAATCTGGACCATCGCCGGCGGTTGGGAAAAATTCCCGGCGTCTCTCCGACAATATTCAGACCTGAAACTTCACCCAGTCCAACAGATGTATACATACCCAGCAGCGCCTGAATCGGCATTCTGAGCGCCAGCTTGGCTACACCAATATTACTGGACTTTTGTAATATCTTCTGGAGCGAAGCTTTCCCGATACGGGATACGTCTCTGACCCGGCTGCCACCAATCTGAAAAATGCCATTTCCGGTGTCAATTACCGTGTCTTTGTCCGCAACACCATTTTCCAGCGCAGCAAGTACAACAAAGGGTTTTACGGTAGAACCCGGTTCCATCGAGTCAGTCAGAACCCGGTTCCGCATTTTAAATGTTTGCAAATCAGCCCGGTTATTTGGGTTATATGACGGTGCATTCACCATCGCCAATATGGCCCCCGTTTTGACATCAATAATCACAGCTGAAGCAGAGGTTGCCCGGTGATCCGCTTTCGCCTGCTTCACTGCACGGTAAGCAATTGCCTGTATTCGTTGGTCAATCGTTAATTTCAGCGATTGACCTTCATGCTTTTCTTCCAGCGCAATATTTTCAACAACCCGGCCGTAGCGATCTTTACGGATGACCTGTTTGCCCGATTCACCACTCAGCCAGCTGTCATAACTCCGCTCAACGCCTTCCAGACCGTGCCCGTCAATCCCGGTTACACCGACTAAATGAGCACTAACTT
This sequence comes from Vibrio aerogenes, assembly GCF_024346755.1. Taxonomy (NCBI): domain Bacteria; kingdom Pseudomonadati; phylum Pseudomonadota; class Gammaproteobacteria; order Vibrionales; family Vibrionaceae; genus Vibrio; species Vibrio aerogenes. Next base: position 3,328,200 of record NZ_AP024861.1, read on the forward strand.
CGCCTGCTGGGTAATAACGCCGGGATTCAGATTTTAACCCAACCCCTTTTAACTTCAGTTCATGGATATACTTAGCCATGGGTGGATTGACCTGTCGCTGTAAGTATATAAATCGTCTGCTTTTATTGGCTTTAATCTTATTGATCAGAGCCTGACGGTTTAATCCAAGTACATCTGCCAATGCATACCACCGGTCAGTTTCTTTGAGTTCGTCATACTTAAATATAGTCGCAGGATCAGCCCAGACGGCTTCGACAGGCACACTGACAGCCAGAGGATCACCATTGCGGTCAGAAATAATGCCACGGGCAGAAGGGATTGTTTTTGCACGAATAGAGCGTAAGTCCCCCTGATAAATTAAATTATCCGGTTCGAGAATCTGAATATAAGCAGCCCTGCCCACCAAAATTGCAAAAGCCACAAACACAAAAACAAGCAGGACATAAAAACGCCAGCGAATGAATACGCTTTTTTGTTCTGTCGGGGACAAAGCAGGCTGAACTTTTTTCATTTTAAAGAAATCACAACTTCTTTATCGGGGTCAGGGCGTTTCATTTCCAGCTCTTTGCTGGCCATATCCTGAACCCTGCTGTGTTCAGATAACGCCGTTTCCTCTAATAGTAAATTTCGCCATTCTTCATTCAAGCGCTCTCTTTCGGCCATTGTATTTGCTCTCTCTAAAATTGCCTGGCGAGATTGATGCGTGGTAAAAACAACCCCCATCGCCGTTATAAATATAACTATCAACAAGATCAGGGAAAACTTCCCGGTGGTCAAGAGATCAAATAAAACGATTTTAGCCAGATTCGGCTCCGATGAAGATGCGAATGGCGTTCTCATAATTTTTCGGCAACCCTGAGAACAGAACTTCTTGAGCGGGAATTTAATTCAACTTCCTGTTTTGAAGGTTTGATTGCTTTTCCTATCGTTTTCAAACTGGCTTGTCCCAAAGCCTGAATTTGCGTCTCTGTCAATGGCATACCATGAGGGACTTCCGGCCCCCGGCTCTCTTTGCGCATAAACCGTTTCACCATCCGATCTTCAAGAGAGTGGAAGCTAATGACAGAAAGCCGCCCTTCAGGTGCAAGAATTGACAACGCGCCTTGCAAAGCCGTATCAATTTCTTCCAGTTCACTGTTAATGTAAATTC